>NZ_FXYI02000105.1:0-12915 GCF_900184915.1 Clostridium sp. HV4-5-A1G
GTATAAGATAGATTATACCATTCTTTGTAAATATGATCTAATTTAATTATACAATATTTTTATTAACTTGAATTGATTTGAGTAAATAAAAAATCACTATCCAAAGTTAAATTTGAATAGTGATTTTTTATTTAATTACAATTTACTTGATGTATTCATACCAACTTCCATGGCCTTTATATTTAAATTTATGAATTGTTCTTTCACGTTTTCCCTCACAATTTTTCTCCAATCTATTTCTGAAATCTGTAATATCTTTAATAAGGCTCCTAACATGATTATATTTTGAGATTTTATATTTCCAAGTTTTTTAGCCTCTTTTGCTGCATCGATTATCGTAACGTTTTTTATATGTGATCTTATGTTTTCTATAACACCTTCAGGATATTTTTCTTTTTCTGAAAGAACAGTAGCTGAAGGTATTTTATAATCATTTACAATTAATCTTCCATCTGATTTCAAATATTCAATCCATCTCAGTGCTTCTATTTCCTCAAAAGCAACAATCACATCTGCACTACCTTTTCCTATAATTGGCGAGTACACTTTATCTCCGTATCTAACCTGTGTGGTGACGCTTCCGCCCCTCTGAGCCATGCCATGGACTTCTGACATTTTTACGTCATAATCTGCAGCTATAAGGCCTGAAACCAGTACTTTAGACGCTAATATAATTCCCTGACCTCCAACGCCTACAAACAAAATATTTTTTACTCCGCTCATTATCTGTCACCTACCCTTTCTATTGCATCAAAAGGACATATTTGTGCACAGACAGAACATCCGACACAAATATCTTCATCTATATGTGAAAAATCTGAAATTGATATAGCTGGACACCCTGACTTTATACACATCTTACATTTTTTACACTTCTTCTCATTCACTCTATAAACAGTTTTAACAACGTTAAATTCCTCTTTGTCTTCTTTACTTAATTTTTTCAGCACACAAGGCCATTTAGTTATAATTACGGAAGGTCCTTCAGCTTCCAGAGCTTTGTCTAAAGCACTTTCTGTTTCGCTTAAATTAAGTGGATTTACTGTCCAAATATTTTTTATTCCTATGGACCTGCATAATTGGTCTATGTCTATGGCAATGGTTTTTTCTCCCATTAAGGTGTATCCTGTACCTGGATTTTGTTGATGTCCTGTCATTGCAGTTATCCTGTTGTCTAATATTATGGTAACTGAATTTCCCTTATTGTAAACTTTATCAATTAATCCCGTAATGCCAGAATGGAAAAAAGTAGAATCTCCCAGCACTCCAACTACTTTTTTATCTATTCCGTTGATTTTGAAAGCCTTTTCAGCTCCATGGGAAGCACTTACGGAGGCGCCCATACACACACATGTATCCATTGCATTTAAGGGCTCTGCACAGCCTAATGTATAGCATCCTATATCTCCCGTGATCATTATGTCCTTTTTCTTAGATAGTGTATAAAATAATCCTCTATGTGGACATCCTGCACATAGAGTAGGAGGCCTAGATATAACTTCTTTTTTTAAATCTTCTACGGAACTAGCCGTTTCCTTCATGTTTTCAGCATTTGTTTCTAAAAGAGAAGATGAAATAATATCTGGATTTAATTCGCCTACCCTTGGTATTTTGCCTTTGCCTATACAATTAATTCCCCTTGCCTTAATCTGTTCCTCTATATAGGGTTCTAATTCTTCAATTACATAAAGTACTTTAACTTCTTGTGCAAATTTCTTTATTTTCTCAAAAGGAAGAGGATTCGTAAAACCAAGTTTTAAATAAGAAGCCTCATTTCCAAAAACTTCTTTTGCATATTCATAACTTATTCCTGAAGTTATAATTCCTATCTGTCTATCACCCCATTCGATTTTATTTAAATCAGTAATATTGCTAAATTCTTCTAGCTTTTTCAATCTGTCTTCTACTTTTACGTGAAGTTTTCTTGCATTTGCCGGTATAGTTATAAATTTAGATGTATTTTTAAAATATGGTTTTATTTTCACATCTTCCCTTGGAGAAAGTTCAACTAAAGATTTGGAATGACACACCCTAGTGGAGACTCTAAATACAACTCCAGTATCGAATTTTTCCGATATTTTAAAAGCTTCCTTTATAAAATTTTTGCATTCCTGACTGTCACTGGGTTCTATCATGGCCATTTTAGAAAATTTACCATAATATCTGTTGTCCTGTTCGTTTTGTGAAGAATGCATTCCCGGATCATCTGCCGAAACTAAAACAAACCCCCCGTTAACCCCAATGTATCCGAAGGTCATAAGAGGATCTGCGGCTACATTTAATCCAACATGCTTCATTGCTGTAAGAGATCTTGCTCCTGCGATAGATGCTCCTATAGCTACTTCCGTTGCTACTTTCTCGTTTGGGGCCCATTCTGAGTATATGTTTTCATAATTTGAAATGTTTTCAAGTATTTCTGTAGAAGGTGTTCCCGGATAAGCTGATGCTACAGTTCCACCGGCTTCAAAAAATCCTCTTGCAATGGCTTCATTACCTGTCATAAGTGTTTTCATTATATATACTCCCTCCAAAATAATACTATAATAAATATATACAAATTTGAAATAGTAATTTCGCTTTATATTATTTTAAAAGCATATATTATGCCAAATGTTTTACAGGTAAAAGAGCGTTATTTTATAGAGGTTTATTTATAGAAAAGGGATAAATGGTACATAAAATTTACCCATTTAACCCTTTTCTATAATTTCATACTATTATCTTTTAAATAATTTAGAACTTTTTCACCAAAGTTTGTAATTACACTTCCCCCCCTGCCTCTATTTATTTTTATCATCAAATTTTTTTCCAGTTCTATGAGCATAACTCTTATTTCCTGTTCACTTAAAAAAATATTTTTTTGTCTGGCTATTTTATATAAACTTCGTCTTCCCATTCTCTTTTTATTTTTATATCCTCTATCTAATTCACTCAGTAAAAATATATATTTTTCTACATCTTTATCAATTTCACTTAAAAATTTTTTGAATATAATTTCTTCATTACTATTAAATATACTTTTATGAGATTTCTCTCTGTAAAAAGGTAGATCTTCTAAATCTATTGTCTTAATGCCTAAACTGGTAAAGTATTCTATATAGTTTTTAAGTTCTCTCACATTTCCGTTCCAATTATGATGAATCAAAGCATTTTCAGCTGATTTTGTCAATGTAAAATTAACATTTAATTGGGACTTTATTTCATTAAATAAAGGGATTATATCATCTCGTCTATCTCTTAAAGGTGGTAAATTCAATGGAAGTACACTTAATCTGTAATATAGATCTTTTCTAAATTTCCCCTGACTTATCATATTTCTTAAATTTCTATTAGTTACAGAAATTATTCTAATATCTACTTTGATTAATCCACTTCCTCCTATTCTCATAACTTCCCTTTCCTGAAGCACCCTTAGAAGCTTTGTTTGAAGATTTAGCGGCATTTCACCTATTTCATCTAAAAACAAGGTACCTTTATGGGCAAGTTCAAATAACCCTGGCTTTCCGCCCTTTCTAGCACCTGTAAAGGCTCCCTCTTCGTATCCGAACAATTCACTTTCTAAGAGACTTTCAGTGATAGCAGCGCAATTTACAGCTACAAAAGGGTAATTTTTTCTTGACGAGCTGTTATGTATAGCTTGTGCAAATAATTCTTTACCAGTGCCACTTTCTCCAGTTATCAATATTGATGAATCTGAATCCGCCATTCTTCTTGCGATTTTTTTATATTTTTTTATAATTTCACTTTCACCTAATATATCATCAAATGTGTATTTTGCTCTGTATCCTTGTCCAATTATTTGTGCTCTGAATCTGTATTGCTTTTTTTCTATGTCATTAAATTTTTTAATTATCACAACTACGCCATAAAGTATACCTGAATTAACCAGCGGATGTGCAGATAGTACAACATCGTATCCGTTTATTTTTATAAGTCTTTCAGTAAGTGGATGTATGTTTTTTAATACCATGTCGAAAGGTAGGTTTGGAAATAATTCAGCTATATCCTTTCCAAGAGCATTATTTTTATTTATGCCAATTATTTCTTCTGCACCCTCATTGTAAGTATAAATTTTACCTTCAGGATCAATTCCTATTATTCCATCATCTAAAACTTGAAGTAATACTTTAAGTTCACTCCCAAAGCGATTTGTCTGTCCTATTACATAAGACAAGCCAAAATTTTTACTGACAATTTCCTTGTATCCCATTCTTATATTTTGATTTTGTAAAATATACAGTAAGTTTAATTTTTCCCCTATATCCAGTATGGTGATTATATCCAAAAGGCTGTGTCCTATATTTATAATTTGTTTAGCACCTTTGGTATTACAGGCTGATTTTCCCAATAAAATAAGATTTTTACCACTCACGTCCCTATCAATGCCAGGATACATAGGAGTGATCTCCACATGTCGTATGCCCAGTTCATATAATAAACACACCATTTCTATGGACATTTCCATACTTTCATCTAAAAGCCATACATGAGATCCCTTCGGAATATTCATTATCTTGTTAAATCCAGTTTTTGAAATAGTCCTATTTGCAATCACTATCTTACTCTCTAAGTTCAAGTAGGGTTTTACTTTCCTTAAAATATAGTATGATTGGACAAGGATAAGATCTGCATTTATTACTTTCCTTACATTGGGTTCATCTATATAAAATTTTTCTATAGATAAATTATTCGAAAATAAAGCAGTAATCTGTTTACCGTAGGTATCCACTGCGTCCTTTCCGTAACCTATTATTGCAATTTTTTTATTCATATTTTTCATCCTTTAAATTAATTATCCACTATAGTATAACATATCTATTCCAATATGCTTTAAGCTAAAGACTATAATTGCCTATAACGTATATATGCCGGCAATTATAGCCTCTAAATTATTATTAAATATTGTTTATTTTTAATTGCTGCTAAAGTTTAGTATATTGTGGCTCTTGCTGTTGGATATATTTTTGTCTTCCATTAAGTATTTTCAAGGCTTCATCTAGGTTTTTTGCTATATTCTGAAAATCATTTTTGGCATTTTGATCCTGGGTTTCCAGTGCAAATGTCTTCATAGTTGCAGCTGCGCTCTGAACCCCAGCTATTGCTTGCTGCATTTGAGTTCCGACTGTCATATTTTATCACCTCCTTTTTTAAATCATCCTTTGGGTTTGAATAATAAAGCCCCAATAAATCCAAAAATTATAGCAGCAGATATACCGGCACTGGTAACTTCAAAAATTCCAGTTAATACTCCTATTATTCCATATTCTTTAGATTCCATAATAGCACCCTTCACAAGTGCATTTCCAAAACTGCTTATAGGTACAGAGGCACCTGCTCCAGCAAATTTTATAAGCGGCTCATATAGTCCAAATCCTCCTAATATGGCTCCAACTACTACAAGAGTAGTTGTAGTATGGGCCGGAGTCATCTTAAAGACATCCATCATGATCTGGCCTATTACACATATTAATCCGCCTACTACAAATGCCCAAATAAACTTTTCCATATAAATAAATGCACCTCTTTTCTATGTTTCTATAGATACTCCATGGGCGATACAGGGTATACTTTCCTTCTGCTGATAGGACATGGGTGACATAAGTGCTCCTGTGGCCACTATCAATATTTTGTTTATTTTCTTTCTATTCATCTCTTTTAAAAAGTGACCATAAGTTACTGTGGCAGAGCAGGCACATCCACTGCCACCCGAAAATACAGGCTGATCCTTTTTATACATTAAAATGCCGCAGTCTGTAAATACTCCCTGGGGAAATTCAAAACCGTCTTTCTTCAGCATTTTTCTAGCTATTTCATGCCCTATTTTGCCTAAATCTCCAGTGGCTATAATATCGTAGTAGGATGGATCCCTGTGCAGGTCTCTGAAATGTGCCTCTATTGTGTCAACTGCTGCAGGTGCCATAGCTGCTCCCATATTAAAAGGGTCGGAAATTCCCATATCTATTACTCTGCCTATGGTGGCTGAAGTGACTTTAGGTTTATCATATCCTTTGCCGATTACTGCAGCACCTGCTCCAGTTACCGTCCATTGTGCTGTAGGAGGCTTTTGCCCTCCATATTCAGTAGGATACCTGAATTGTTTTTCTGCAGCTGCATTATGGCTTGAAGTTCCACAGAGGACATAATTGGCTCCACCGCTATCTACAATAAAAGATGCCAAGGCTAATCCTTCCATAGAACTAGAGCATGCGCCGAATATGCCCAGATATGGTATCTTAAGGCTTCTCGCAGAAAAACTGCTGCTGGTTATCTGGTTCATAAGATCTCCACTGGTAAAAAAGTTTATGTCTTCCTTTTTAATTTTTGAATTTTTTATAGCTATATTACAGGCTTCTTCCAGCAATTTTTTTTCAGCCTTTTCAAAACTATCCTGACCAAGCCAAATATCTTCATGGAGTAAATCAAATTCTTTAGCCAGTGCACCTTTTGCTTCAAAAGGTCCTCCTACGGCAGAACATCCCAATATAATTGGCTTGGATTGAAATATCCATGATTGATGTCCCTGAATCATCTACATCCCACCTAACCATTGAATAATTATTCTCACAATAGCCATTACAAATGCGGAAAAAACTCCAAAACTTATTACAGAGCCTGCCAGCTTAAACATATTGCCGCCTACTCCCAGAACAAACCCTTCACTTTTATGCTCTATAGCACAGGATGCAATGGAATTTGCAAAACCAGTGACAGGTATGGCAGTACCTGCCCCAGCCCACTGGGCAATATGATCAAATACTCCAAATCCCGTAAGTAATACAGATATTATTATCAAAATTGCAGATGTAGGATTTCCTGCAGTTGTCTCTGTAAAATTAAAATATTTTATAAACATAAATTGAAGTCCCTGACCTACAGCACATATTGTACCTCCCACTAAGAATGCCTTTAAACAGTTTGTAAAAACCTTTCTTTTCGTTTCATTTTCTTTTGCAAAGTTCTGATACTGCTGCTGTGCAGGAGTTAATTTTTTTTTCTTTTTATCAGACATTGTATCACCTTCTATCCCAATAAATAGGGTTTTAATTTTTCCAATATGTTTTTTAGTATAATAGAATCTTTTTCATAAATATTCTTGGCATTTTTATCCTGTGTATCCAAGGCAAAAGACATTAAATCCGATTCTGCCTTTTCAAGATTGGCATAAAGCATTTCTCTCAGATTTAATTTAGGGACCTGAATCATATCATCAAATAGATCTACGTATAGTTCGCCTCTGGAATTTACTTGACCTATAAATACATTATCTAGAGAAACTCCTAGAAGCTCCAGCTGCTCATTTAACCAACCCTGATTCAGCCCGAGGTTGCTTAAAGATTCATTTATAACATTTCCATCCAGTATTACAGTTTGAGGTGCTCCCTCAGGGGAAGTTTGTATTCCCAAATCTTTTGGGGTGACAGGTTTTTTGTCAGATTTCAACATTACATTTATATCCCCGGTAGATTCCATTATTGCAAATTCTACATCTGCTAGATTAAATACGTTTTTGGAACGAAGTTCTCTGATGATATCTTCACCGCTGTATCTGACTTTGCTCAAATTTTCTTCCATAATTTTTCCCTTTTTAACAATTATTATATCTTTCCCATTTATCAAGTTATATATAAATTTACTTTTCATGCATATATAATCCAGAGCTATTGGAATAAGTATCCATACAGCCAATGTAATTATGCCAAACACCCAGTTGGGTATAATATTTACGGAAATCAATACAATTAAAACAGCTATTACGATATAGTTTATAAAATTAAAAGGAGTTATTTTTGTCCAGCGTTTTTTGCCCAGTACTTTTATACAAAGTAAAGATAAAAAAAATAATGCTGTTGATTTTAATAGAATTGCAATCCAAATCTTCATATACTATTCCTCCAAATCAATTACTTTTATACTGGGGTTCCTCATATTCTAAAAATTTAATTCTCTTTTTCAAGTCCTGAACTATACCATCCACAGCTTCAAAAGATTCTCTATATATGCCTTTGGCCTTTTTATCCTGTTCTTGAAGAGAATATAGTCTCAAAGTACTTTCTGCGCCTTTTAAGGTTATCATTGTTTGTTTTACTTTAGATCCCACAGTCAATTTTTAATCCCTCCTCTTTCACTATATTTTTCCCCTTTATTTACAAAGTACAAATTAAATCTTTTAATTTAGCTTTACCTTATTTGTATTAAATTATTACGTTTAATTTTATGAATTTCGACAAAAATAACTCCAACTTAATTTTTATAAGTTGGAGTTCAAATCATTTGTTTATTGTTGAAACAGACTACATACTTTTTATAGCTTCATATATTATATTTA
The DNA here is from genome assembly GCF_900184915.1 of Clostridium sp. HV4-5-A1G. Classification (NCBI taxonomy): domain Bacteria; kingdom Bacillati; phylum Bacillota; class Clostridia; order Eubacteriales; family Clostridiaceae; genus Clostridium; species Clostridium sp. HV4-5-A1G. Next base: position 8,327 of record NZ_FXYI02000105.1, read on the forward strand.
GTCCCTTTTCCAATTCTTCCTGCGTAATTATAAGAGGTGGAAGAATTCTTACTACATTATCCCTGCCGGCGGTTAGGACAAGAAGACCTTTCTCAAAGACCTTTTTTTGAATCTCAGAAGCTTTCCCCTTGATTTCTACGCCTACCATTAATCCTATTCCTCGAACTTCTTTTATATTTTTAGAAGAGTTATTTTTAAAAAATTCTTTGATAAATTTTCCTTTTTCAGCTACCTTTGCTAAGAAACTTTCATCAGTAATTTCATTTAACACTTCTATGGCTCCAGCTGCACAAACTGGATTTCCTCCAAAAGTGGAACCGTGATCTCCATACTTAAAAGTATCTTTAAGTTTCTCGTTGCAGAGAACAGCACCCATTGGAAGACCTCCTCCAAGAGTCTTGGCTACGGATATAATATCCGGCTGTACATTGTAATTATTGAATCCATATAGCTTTCCCGTTCTTCCCAGACCGCATTGAACCTCATCGCATATGACCAATATATCATTTTTTTCAGCTATTTCAAATACTTTGCTGACAAATTCCTTACTCAATGGATTCACTCCACCTTCTCCTTGAACTGCTTCTATCATAATAGCACACACAGTTGAATCTACAGCTTTTTCCAGGGCTTCTACAGTGATATCAATATGTTTGAACCCCTCCGGAAAAGGATAAAAGTATTTATGAAGTTCCTCTTCTCCAGTAGCCTCCAGCGAGGCCATTGTTCTTCCGTGAAAACTTCTATCTAAAGTGATTATAGTATTTCTTCCCTTTCCATATTTTTCAAAACTGTATTTTCTTGCAAGCTTTATGGAACCTTCATTAGCTTCCGTTCCTGAATTGCAAAAAAATACCTTGCTCATATTTGAGATCTCCGTAAGTTTTTTGGCTAACTTCAACACGGGAATATTTAAAACTATATTTGATGTATGAACTAATTTTTCCAGTTGATCTTCCACAGCTTTTATCCATTTCTCATTTCCATGTCCTAATGCCATAACCCCTATACCTGAAGTGAAATCCAAATATTCTTTATTCGAGACATCATATAACTTACATCCTTTAGCATTTGTAAATACCACAGGAAGATGTTTATAAGTGTTAATTAGATATTTTTTTGCATAATATAAATAATCCATAAAAATTTCCATTATACAGAACTCATATTATCCTGCAAATGGTTTTGCCCCCCTTTTATATAAATAATTTTAGATATATATTATTTTATTTTAATAGATCATTGTTCCTATTCCTTTTTTTGAGAATAATTCTAGAAGAAGACAGTGAGGAACTCTTCCGTCAATAATGTGAGCACTTTTAACTCCAGATTCTATTGCCTCAACACAAGATGTAATTTTTGGTATCATTCCGCCTTTTATCATATTGTCCTTATACATCTTAGCAATATCCTGTAATTTTAGTTCTGAAACAAGTGTAGATGGATCTCTAACATCCGTCATAACTCCAGGTACATCTGTAAGAAATATTAAATTTTGTGCTTTTAAGGCTGCTGCAATTCTAAAAGTACATGTATCTGCGTTTATGTTGTATAATTCACCATTATTTCCCCTGGCCACACTACTTATTACAGGGATGTATCCATTTTCTATGGAATTGTTGATGATTTCGGTATTTACGTTGACTATTTCTCCTACATTTCCCAGATCCATTTTAAGAGAAGCCTTCTTAGCCTCAAGCATATTTCCATCTATACCACACAGGCCTATGGATTTCCCACCATAATTTTCTATTAAATTGACTAAATCCTTATTAACTTTTCCGCAAAGTACCATTTGGACTACATCCATGGTTTCATTGTCAGTATATCTTAATCCATCTATAAAAATACTCTTTTTATTTAATTTTTTTAAATGGGAGGATATAAAAGGACCTCCCCCATGGACAACTACTATATTTATTCCCACACATTTCATGAGTACCAAATCATTTATGACATATCCCTTGAGCTTTTCATCCTTCATCACACTGCCGCCATATTTTATAACTATGGTTTTCCCTCTGTATTTTTGAATATAAGGCAGAGACTCTGCTAAGACTTTTGCTACCTCATTATGATCCATTATTTGCATATGCGCCCCCCTTGTTAAACAACAGTTTCTATGACATATAGCTTCCGTTTATCTTTATATAGTCATAGGTTAAATCACATCCCCAGCAGCAGGTGCTGTAATTGCCTGAATTGAAATTTAAGATTATACTCACTTCATCCTCCGACAATATATCTTCTGCCTCATCTACTGAAAATTCTACAAGTTCTCCATTTTTAAATACCAGTATATTTCCTTTCAAACTTTTCAGAGATACCTGAAGTTTATTTATATCGAAATCCACTCCGGAATATCCAACTGCATCCAGTATTCTTCCCCAATTTGCATTGCATCCAAAAAAGGCAGTTTTGACTAAATTGGAACATATTACTGATTTTCCAAGGATCTCACCATCTTTTTCACTGGGAACATTTAAAACTTTACATTCTATAAGTTTTGTGGCACCTTCTCCATCTTTTGCAATCATTTTTGCAATTTCTATATTTAATTTTTTAAGTGCCTCTAAAAATATTTTGTAGTCCCCATCTTCCTCTTCTATTACGGGATTGTCAGAAAGCCCGTTTGCCATAATTAATACCATATCATTTGTAGATGTATCTCCATCTACAGAAATTCTGTTATAGCTCACTCTCACACTTTCCTTTAAGGCTTTTTCTAAGAGTTCACCGCTTATGTTTGCATCGGTAGTAATGAAAGAAAGCATAGTTCCCATATTCGGATGTATCATTCCAGAACCCTTTGCCATGACACCTATGACAACTGGTTTTCCCTGAATTTTAAATTCCACAGCCAGGGTTTTGGGAATAGTATCCGTAGTCATTATGGCTTCAGATGCATCTTTATAGCCATCCTTACTCAAATTTTTGACTAAAACTGGAATGGAATTCTCTATGGAATCAATATTCAATTTTACTCCTATGATGCCAGTAGATGCCACAAGCACATTTTCTTCTTTAATGTTTGATGCTTTTGCCACAAACCTGCACATTTTCTCTGCATCCTCTATACCCACTTTACCTGTACATGTATTGGCATTGCCGCTATTTGCGATTATAGCCTGAGCAGTTTTATTTTCCAGGTGTTTTTTGGTAACCAGAAGAGGAGCTCCTTTGACCTTGTTTGTGGTATAAACTCCTGCGGAATTACAGGAACCAGTGGACATTATAAGAGCTAGATCTTTTAAATTTTTTCCCTTAAGCCCACAGTCAATTCCAGAAGATATAAAGCCTTTAGGAGAAGTTACTCCTCCCTTTATAAATTTAAAAACCATTTTAACAACCTCCTGTAGTTCAATTAGAAAACAGCTGGTAAAGCGGCAAGTCCCTCTTTTTCTGAAAAACCCAAAACAATATTCATATTTTGAATTCCCTGTCCTGCCGAACCCTTTATCATATTGTCTAAACAGGATATAATTACCAGCTTGTTATTGTCCTCATCATAGTGTAAAGATATATGACAGTAGTTTGAGAGCCTAACATTACTTATTTTTGACACTTCTCCAAGTGGTAATACTTTTACAAAATATTCATTTTTATAGAATTCACAGTATTTTTTATATATACTTTTTAAATCTATTGTATCCTTGGGAGTCGTATAAACTGTAGATAAGATTCCTCTATTTATTGGAATCAAGTGGGGAATAAAAGTTAACTTTACATTTTCCCTGCATACATTACTTAAAGTTTCCTCTATCTCCGGAGTGTGTCTATGATTTACCACTTTATAAGCACTGAAATTTTCATTGCAGTTTACAAAGTGACTGCTTTCTGTAAGATTTTTTCCTGATCCAGTTATTCCGGATTTACAATCTGCAATTATACCCTTTTTTTCTATTAAGTTTCCGGAAATAAGAGGCAAAAGTGCCAATTCAACTGAAGTAGCATAACATCCAGGGTTCCCTATAATCTGAGATTTTCGTATATGTTCTCTATTCAATTCCGGAAGGCCATATACAGATTGTTGATGTAAGTCGTGGTTGATAAAATCTCTACCATACCATTTTTTATACAAATCTTCATTTTTAAATCTGAAATCTGCTCCCATGTCAATGCATATTTTATTTTTTTGAACCGCCTTTTCAATAATAGCTTGGCTTAATCCACTGGGCAGTGCCAAGAATATCAAATCACTTTTTTCTACAACATCCTGTTGACTTTCACATATAAGTTCATTGATTTTGTAAAATCCAGTATATATACTGGATAGAGATTTCCCCTTATATTGAACAGAAGATATTCCAGATATATGCACTTTATTGTGATTTGACAAAAGCCTTACAAGTTCTGCGCCTACATAACCTGTCCCCCCAATAATTCCTACCTGTATCAAATTTGTTTACCCCCTTTTTTATAGAACTTATAGGATGCTATTTTGAATATGTAGTTATTATATGACTTTATGAATAAATATGCAACATATTTTATAAAAATTAATTTATTTTTTATAATTTTTTTCTTATACGTCGTAGGTCAAAGTATATAAAGTTATCATTGCATTATTTATTTTATTATAAATATAC
>NZ_FXYI02000106.1:0-12887 GCF_900184915.1 Clostridium sp. HV4-5-A1G
GTCTTCCTCCGAGATCTACACTTATATCTTCGTCGGCATCGTCAGATGTTTATTATAGACATATATATTATAGAAAATTTTTCAAAATATAGGCTTGAAAATATTATGAATTTTATAAGTAAAGTTATAAAAGATAGAAGGGGCATAGAAGATATATGTTATATAGTAATTAAAAATAGCAAGATGCCTAAAGTGCTGTTTTTACCATCAGGTAAGGGAAAAAAATTAAAATATATGCTAAATAGAATACAAAATTTGTATTTTAAGTGCACTTATGAATTCTATAATGATTCTGGAAATAAACAAAAAGAAATTTTGAAGAGAGATCTTCAGATAAAGAGAAATAATTTGATAAATAAAGTTGTGGAGATGTGCGAAAGTGAAGGGTTTAGCTTAAAAATTACCGAAGGTGGATTTAGCTTTATTCCCCTAAAGGAAAATGGGAAACCAATGAACGAAGAGGAATATGATATGTTAAAATTAAAGGACAAGGAAGAAATACTGCATAAGGTGGATTTACTCAAAAGTAATACGGAAGAGATACTGGAAAAATTGAAGGTCATTGAACTCGGTCAGATTGAAAGAATCAAACTCCTTATAGGTGAATATTATGCAGAAATGACAAAGAAAATTAAAAAAGAGTATTCAGAAATGTTTAATAAAAACGGAGGGGCTTTAAAATTTTTAGATAAAGTGTGCAGCAATATAGAAAATGAAATAAAAGATATTTATTCTATAAATTATGAAGATGACAAGGAAAATATAATGAGGATAATTTATAGATATTCAGTAAATGTATTGGTGGATAACAGTGATAGGGATAGACCTCCAATAATATTTGAAGAAGATCCGAGTATTGGCAATTTACTTGGAAGTATAGAATATGAAAATAAGAATGGAAATTATATTACAGATGTCAGTCTTATTACTCCAGGATCGATTTTAAAAGCTAATGGAGGATGTCTAATACTTCGGGTAAGTGATCTTTTAAATAATAAGGGGGCCTATTATTATCTAAAAAAATCCATTATAAGCGGTAGAGTTGATTTAAACTACAATAGAGGGTATTTGGAATTATTGTCTTTAAGTGGATTAAAACCAGAACCTATAAAGTTTAGTGAAAGGATAATACTTATAGGGGACTATAAAACCTACGATTTATTGTATAAATATGATGAAGATTTTAAAAATATGTTTAAATTAAAGGGAGAGCACAGATCCCTTTTAAAGATAGACAAGGATACAAAGGCAATATTTCTGGAAAAAGTTTTTTCAATATATAAGAACAATGGACTTCATCCCATTAATGAGAGTGCAATAAGAGAACTTGCCAAGGTATTATCGAAAGAGGCTGAAGATAGAAATAAATTGTTTATGGATGACTATGAGCTGGAGAGAATTTTGATGCTTTCCGACAATAGAGTTTCTGAAGCGGGAAAAGAGGTTATTGATAAAAGTGATATTCTAGATGTGGTTTATGAGGAGGAACTGGTAGAAAAGCAGATAGATGACATGTATAGAGAAGGACAGATATATATAGATGTAAAGGAAAAGGTAGTGGGTCAGGTAAATGCACTTTCTATAATAAGCACAGGTTACTTCAGCCTGGGCAAACCTGTGAAGATAACCTGTACTTGCCTGCAGGGCAGTGGAAACATTGTGGATATTCAAAAAGAAAGTGATTTAAGCGGCAAAATTCACAATAAATCAGTAAATATTTTAAACGGATGCATAAAAAAATTAATAGGTGGCTATGGCAAAGTCCCTGTGGATTTTTATCTTAGTTTTGAACAGACATATGGTAAAATAGATGGCGACAGTGCTTCTGTAGCAGAAGTTTTAAGCATTATTTCTGCCCTTACTAAAGTTGGGATTAAACAAAATATAGCGGTAACAGGTTCTATAAATCAATTTGGAGAAGTACAGCCCATAGGGGGTGTAAATGAAAAAATAGAGGGATTTTTTAAAATATGCAAAATACTGGATAATACAATTGGAAAGGGAGTCCTAATACCCTGGGCAAATACCAGGGGGCTGGTACTAAAGGATGAAGTGGAACAGGAAATAATGAAAGATAATTTTCATATTTATTATATGCACAATTTAAAAGATGCAGTGGAAATCCTTATGGAAACAGATTATGATGATGTGATTTTGGAAGCCAAGAGAGAATTGAAAAAATATCTGTCTGGAAAAGAAAAACGAAAAAACAGCTGATGAAAAATGCAGTAGGTTTACAAGAGTAAATCTACTGCAAATATTTTAGCTGGGTTAATTTGTCAGACGTTAAATCTAAAATTCACTACGTCTCCATCCTGCATCACATAATCCTTACCTTCCAGTCTGTAATAGCCTTTCTCTTTTGCGGCAGCTTCTGAACCACATTCTATGAGTTTATCGTAGGATATGATCTCAGCTCTTATAAAGCCCTTTTGTATATCCGTGTGTATTTTACCGGCAGCTTCAGGAGCTTTTGTACCCTGTTTTATAGTCCAGGCCCTTACTTCTTTTTCACCAGCAGTTAAAAAGCTTATAAGTCCTAGAAGTTTGTAGCTGGCATTTATCAGTTTATCAAGTCCAGCTTCCTCTAGACCGTATTCTTTTAACATTTCTGATTTCTCATCTTCCTCCAGGGTGGAGAGTTCCTCTTCTATTTTTGCAGATATAATGACTACCTGCGAACTTTCATTTTTTGCATATTCTTTTACTTTTTTTACGAATTTATTTTCTGCATTTCCAGAAGTCAAATCCTCTTCTGAAATATTGGCTACATAAAGTACCGGTTTGGTAGTGAGCAAAAAAAATCCCTTTACAAGTTCAGCCTCATCTTCGGTCAATTTCATAGTCCGTACAGGTTTACCTTCCTCTAAATGTTTTTTTATTTTTAACATGAAAGCATATTGTGTTTTGGATTCTTTATCTCCACCTTTAGCTAGTTTGGATATTTTTTCTATTCTCCTGTCCATAACTTCTATATCTGAAAATATGAGTTCTAAGTTTACAGTTTCAATATCTCTTATAGGATCCACACTGCCATCTACATGAACCACATTTTCATCTTCAAAGCATCTCACTACGTGAACTATGGCTTCAACTTCTCTTATATGGGATAAAAATTTATTTCCAAGGCCTTCACCTTTGCTGGCGCCCTTTACCAGTCCTGCTATATCATAGAATTCAATAGCCGTGTAGACCTTTTTTTTCGAATTATACATTTTTTCAAGTACGTCCAGTCTTCTGTCCGGCACACTAACTACTCCTATATTTGGCTCTATGGTGCAAAATGGATAGTTAGCAGATTCTGCACCTGCTTTTGTTATTGCATTGAATAGAGTACTTTTCCCCACATTTGGCAGTCCTACAATTCCAAGTTTCATCTATGTACATTCCCTTCCTAAAATTATAATTGACTAAATATAAAATCCTTTCTAAATTATACTCTACAGAAAATATTATTTCAATGAAAGAGACAGCCTATAGATTAAATTACTCTATACTTAATGGAATATTTTTCAAAAAAATGCGGTAAAATTTTGTGAAAATCTACAATTTAATAGATTTAAAAAATATATTAAAATTGCGTAAAAAAGAAGGAATTTTAATGTTAATATAGAAATAGATAATTGGTGGTTTGAAGTGGTTTAAAGTGGAGTAAAATAACAGTGAGAGGTGCAGTGATGTTTTTAGGTGAGTATGAACATGCTCTAGACGGTAAGAAGAGAATAATTATACCTTCTAAGTTTAGGGAAGAATTAGGGCCAAAGTTCATATTGACTAAGGGTTTAGACGGTTGTCTCTATGCTTTTCCACTTTGTGAATGGCATGTGTTGGAGGAAAAATTAAAAAGCCTTCCATTTACCAATAAAAACGCCAGGGCTTTTGTGAGGTTTTTTTTCTCCGGTGCGAATGAAATGGAACCTGATAAACAGGGAAGAATTGTCATGCCGCAGCCCCTTTTGGAATATGCAAGTATAAATAGGGAAATAGTGAGCATAGGGGTATCAAATAGAATAGAGATATGGAGTAGAGAAGGCTGGCAGGAATACAATAATTCCAATATAGACTTTGACAACATAGCAGAGCAGCTAAGTGAACTTGGAATATAGCAGGAAGTGGAGGACATATTTTATGAAATTTAGGCATGTACCTGTACTTTTACAGGAAACTATAGATAGTTTAAATATTAAAGAAAATGGAATTTATGTGGATTGTACATTGGGAGGAGGGGGACATTCAAAAGAGATATTAAAGAGGGTATCTGAAAATGGAAAACTTATAGGAATTGATGAGGATATTTCAGCAATTAAAGCTGCAAAAGAAAATCTTAAGGAATTTAAAAATGTGACTTATGTTTGCAGCAATTTTTATTATATAAAAGAGATTTTAAGTGAACTTAAGGTAAATAGTGTAGATGGGATACTTATGGATCTAGGAGTTTCCTCTTATCAGCTGGATAATCCAGAGAGGGGATTTAGCTATATGAAGGATGCCCCGCTGGATATGAGGATGAATAGAGATAGCTCTCTTTCTGCCTATGAAGTGGTAAATGGATATGAAAGAGAAGAACTTTATAGAGTTTTGAAAGACTATGGTGAAGAGAAATTTGCCAATAGGATAGCAGATTTTATAGTGAGGGAAAGGGAAAAGAATCCGATAAATACGACTCTGGAGCTTGTGAATATAATAAAGAGGGCCGTACCTTTAAAATTTCAAAGAGATGGTCATCCGGCAAAGAGAACCTTTCAAGGTATACGTATAGAGGTTAATAAAGAGCTTAAGATACTTGATAGGGCGTTGGAGGACAGTGTGGAGAAACTGAAGGCAGGAGGAAGAATATCGGTTATAACTTTTCACTCACTGGAGGACAGGATAGTGAAATCTAAATTCAGGAATCTGGAAAACCCATGCACATGCCCGCCAAATTTTCCAATTTGTGTGTGCAATAAAAAACCTGTTGTAAAGATTATAAATAAGAAACCAATAATACCTGCACAGGAGGAAAAAGAAAAAAATCCGAGGAGTAAGAGTTCTAAATTGAGAACAGCTGAAAAAATTTAGTTCTAAAGTTTATGTGGGGTGAATAAAGTGATAGTGATGAATGAAGAAAATATAATAAATGGCAACGCTGCACTACAGCCAGAATATAAACCTTATAGAAAACATAGCAATAAGATACATAAAAAGAAGGATGTAAATAGACAGGCAAAGGTAAAAAAGAAACTTAAAGTGATTTTAAATATCTGTGTGTTTTTTGTAGTTGGGTTAACTCTCATATATAGATATTCGATAATATATAATATGCAAACTGAGTTGAATTCGGTGGAAAGTAATATAAGTGATATTAATAGACAGAATGAAAATTTAACAGTAGAATTGGTGAAATACAATAATTTAAAATACATAGAGGAAAATGCAATGAATAAACTCAAAATGGTGGTACCGAATAAACAAAATGCAGTTTATATAAATTTAGATAAGCCGATTATAAAAGCCCAGAAAGATGTGAATGGTATAGAAACACAAAAAGGTATGTTAAATAAGTTGAAGCAATTAATATGGAGGTAAATTAATTTGTATAAAAGGGAATATAGGGACAGGGTTATTATCAGAAAAAGAATGATAATTACTTTTAGTTTCCTATTTTTAACTTTCTTTTTATTGGTGTGCAGGATGGGATATGTAATGATATATAAATCACCACAACTTAAGGCTATGGCTATAGCTCAATGGACAAGCGATGTAAAGATTGATGCGAAGCGTGGAAAAATTCTGGATAGAAACGGAAATGAATTAGCTGTAAGTGCTAATGTATATAGAATTGATCTGGACATGAATACTCTTAAGGAAACTATGGAAGAGAAAAAGATATCTGAGGATAAATTGGCGGGTGAACTTGCAAGTATTCTTTCTATGGATAAAAGCGATGTGTCTAAAATTTTAAATAAGACGCTGCCCGGGGGACTTCCCATTGGCTCCGCAACTTTAAAACGGAGAGTGGAAAAGGATGCGGCGGATAAAGTGAGGAATTTGAATTTAAATGGTATACTGATATCTTCGGATACTAAGAGATATTACCCCAATAACAATTTTTTGTCCCAGGTAATGGGACACACTAATTCGGATGGAGTGGGATTAACGGGGGTAGAACTCTATTATAATAAGGAATTGGCCGGAACTCCTGGCAGTAGAATTGCGGAACTGGATAGGAAAAGTCAGGAGCTGCCCTACACTATTTCCGAATTTACAAAACCTGTAGATGGAAAAGATGTAGTCCTTACTATAGATGAGATGATCCAGCATTTTGCAGAAAAGTCGGCCCAGCAGGCTCTTAACGATTATAAGGCAAAGGCAGTTTCTATAGTGGTGATGAATCCTAAAAATGGAGAGATACTGGCTATGGCAAACAAGCCTGATTATAATCCAAATGATCCATGGATAAAGGGTGAATCCTATGATGAACTACAAAAAACCTGGAGAAACAGGGCGGTCAGTGATACTTTTGAGCCAGGCTCCATATTCAAGGTGGTAACTGCCCAGACTGCGCTGGAAACCAATTCTGTGAGCCCGAATGACACTTTCGTATGTAATGGAAGTATAACCATAGGCAAGAGAACCATACACTGCTGGAAAAGTTCAGGGCATGGAGTACAAAATTTAGAGGAAATACTAAAAAATTCCTGCAATGTGGGTTTTGCAGAGCTTGGAAAGAAAATAGGGAAAGAAAAGTTAAATGATTATATACACAAATTTGGATTTGGACAAAAGACCGGTATAGACCTACCTGGTGAAGCAAAGGGAATAGTAAAGAAAACACAGGATATTAGTGATATAGATCTTGCAACCATTTCATTTGGCCAGGCCAATACGGTAACTGCAGTTCAATATTTAAGGGCTTTTAATGCAGTGGCAAATGGTGGAAATCTAATTACTCCCCATGTTATGAAAAAAATAGAGCATTATGATGAAAACAGCGGCATGGAAATTACAGATAAAACCTATGATGTTAAAGGTAATACCACGAAAATATTGGATTCAAGTAAAGCAGCCCAGCTCAGGGGATACCTGGAAAAGGTTGTTTCAGACGGAGGAGGTAAAAATGCATTCATAGCCGGCTACCATATAGCTGGTAAAACTGGAACTGCACAAAAAGCTGGAGTTGGAGGATATCAGCCGGGGAAATACGTATCCTCTTTTGTGGGAATGGCGCCGGCAAGTGATCCCAAAATAACAGTGCTGGTATCTGTAGATGAGCCGGATCCATCTAATTACTATGCTGCACAGACAGCTGCACCGACGGCAAAACAGGTTTTTACAGACTTATTTAATTATCTTGCAATAAAGGGTGATGTAGTGCCGCAGGATACAACTCAAAGCAGTGCTCAAAATACTTATGATGTCAATCAGGATGATTAAGTTTTGCTTTACATGCAGCATCTTAGAAATTATAATAAAATAGATCAAGTGGTGAAAATTAATGTAGGGCATGCGATATTATTATAATGAGAATATTGCATGCCAATGCTATGTGTAAAACATATGCATTTTGTATATAATTTGTAACTAGGGAGTTGATATTATGAATTTAAAAAAGTTATTGGACAATGTGGAATATAAAATTATCAGGGGAAATAATGATTTGGACATAAGGGAGATACAGTATGATTCAAGAAAAATAGAAAAAGGGGATGTTTTTGTATGCATTCGTGGATATGTTACTGACGGCCATAGATATATAGGCAATGCCTGTAAGAATGGAGCTTCGGCAGTAGTGTTGAGTGAAGATGTAGAATCTATGCCCCAATGTACTGTAATAAAGGTAAAAGACACCAGAAAGGCACTTGCGCTTATGGCCTCCAATTACTATGGAAATCCTTCAAAAAAAATGAAAATAATAGGGGTGACAGGTACAAATGGCAAGACCACATCCACCTTTATGGTGAAATCCATACTGGAAGCTGCAGGTTATAAGGTAGGTCTTATAGGAACTATTTCCAATTATATAGGAGATAAAAAAATACCTTCTCATAGAACTACTCCGGAATCTCTGGAACTTCAGAAATTGTTTGGACAGATGGTGAAAGAGTCCGTTGATTACTGTGTTATGGAAACCTCTTCTCATTCACTCTATCTGGATAGGACATATGGAGTCAAATTCTGTGAGGCAATATTTACAAATTTAACAAGAGATCACCTTGACTTTCATAAAACCTTTGAAAATTATTATAGGGCAAAGTTGATTCTGTTTCAAAATGCATTCAATTCCATAATAAATGTTGATGACAGTTATGGCGAGAGAGTATACAGGGATGCTCCGGGACATAAAGTGACCTATGCCATAGACAGGCAGGCTGATGTACGTGGCAGTAATTTGAATGTACATTCAAGGGGAATAAACTTTAATGTCAGTTATGAAGGAAGTACAGAGTCTGTAAATTTAAATATACCAGGCAAATACAATGCCATGAATGCCCTGGGAAGTGCAGCAGCTTGTTTGTGTGAGGGGATAGATCTGGGTACTGTGAAAAAAGGACTTGAGTCCATGGAAGCTGTACCGGGAAGGTGTGAAATAGTTACCAAACCCTATGATCTGGGATATGAGGTTGTAGTGGATTTTGCCCATACTCCCGATGGACTGGAGAATATACTGAAAACCGCCAGAGAATTTACTGCGGGAAAGCTTATATGTGTATTTGGATGCGGTGGTGACAGGGACAATACCAAAAGGCCAATAATGGGTAAAATAGGTACGGAACTCTCTGATTTTGCAGTTATAACTTCGGATAATCCCAGAACAGAAGAGCCTATGTCCATAATAGATGAAATATTGTCTGGAGTAAAAAAGAACAATTATACTGTTATTGAAAACAGGAGAGAGGCAATAAAAGAAGCCATGAAGATGGCGGGTAAGGGAGATGTGGTCGTTATAGCAGGAAAGGGACATGAAACTTATCAGATTCTTAAAGGCAAGACCATACATTTTGATGAAAGAGAAGTAGTGGCAGATATTGTAAGAGAATTGACGATTGGCGATTGACAGTGCACAACTGCAATGGTAAATCGTTAACTGTGAACTGTGCATTGTGAATTGAAAAAGGGAGGTGTCAATTTTGGAGTACATGGGTTTTGACGAAATAGTAAATGCTGTAGGGGGGAAAATAATATTAAATGGAAAATACAGCGGATATAAAAATGTATGTACGGATACGAGAAAATTGGAGCGTGGAGATATATTTATTGCTCTAAGGGGAGAAAAATTTAATGGAAATGACTATGTGGGTGAGGCTAGCAAAAGGGGAGCTTCTATCTGCATGGTAGATGAAATAAAATTTAATAAAGATGAAATAAGTGAATGTACAGCTATAATTTGGGTAAGAGATGGCAATAAAGCTCTTCTGGATTTAGCTGAACTCTATAGAAGCAAACTGCATGTGAAGATAATAGGGGTGACGGGATCTGCAGGTAAGACTACCACTAAGAATATGATTGCAGATGTGTTGAATGCTAAATTTAAAGTGTTTAAAACAGAAGGTAATTTTAACAACCAAATAGGACTGCCCCATATGTTGTTTAAACTGGATAATAGCTATGAAGTTGCAGTACTGGAGATGGGTATGAACAGTAGAGGAGAAATACATAACATGGCTAAGGCTGCACGGCCGGATATTGCAGTTATAACTAATGTGCTCAGGGCGCATATAGGAATTTTAGGCAGCAGAGAAAATATACTGAAGGCAAAACTGGAAATAACGGATTTCTTTGCGAAAAATAATATATTGGTAATAAATTCTGACAATGATCTTCTTGGAAAATTAAAGGAAGAAAAATTTGTCATAAAAAGAGTGGGAGTGGAAAAACCTGCAGATATTTCTGCCTATGATACGATGATAAATGAGGATTCTATTGAATTTAAAGTGTGTGAGAATAAAATCAAGACAGGAGAAACTTTTAAGATAAATTTACCGGGGAAATACAATATATTGAATTCAATGCTGGCAGTTGCCTGTGGAAGGCTTTTAAACATGACTTATGATGAAATAAGGAGTGGATTTGAAAATGTTGAGACTGCTTCCCTCAGGATGGAGATATTCAGAGGTAAAAAATTCAATGTGATAGATGACAGCTATAATGCAAATCCTGAATCCATGGAAGCTGCACTGGATGTCCTGAAAAATTTTAAATCCAACAGGAAGATAGTGGTGTTTGGGACAATGGGAGAGATGGGGGAAGAATCCCGCAGGGTACATGAGGAAGTTGGAAGATATGCAGCAAAAAGCGGTGTAGATCTTTTTATAGCTTTAGGAGAACACGGAGAGGATTTTAAAAGAGGCTTCGATGCTGTAAATAGAGATGGAAAATTTATGATTTTTGATAGAGGAGAAGAGGTTCTCAATTTCCTTTTGAATAAATATATTAAAATAGGAGATACCGTACTTGTAAAAGCTTCCAGACTTATGAAGTTTGAAGTCATAGCAGAAGCACTAAAGAAGAGCAGCAGTTGTTAGGAGGTGAAGATCCTATTAATTTAGGATTAATACGATTATGAATAAATTGATATATTCTGTTCTCATAGCATTTTTAATAGCAATTTTAGAAGGACCAATTTTAATACCGATTTTACATAAGTTTAAATTTGGACAGAGCATAAGGGAAGATGGACCCAAGAGCCATCTAAAAAAAGCGGGAACACCAACCATGGGTGGAATAATATTTATACTGGCGACCTTCATAACCATGGCGATTTTAGTGAAAAATCCTTCAGATGAGGCAATGGTAGCTCTATATGCCTTTGTCGCTTTTGGAATAATTGGAGCCATTGATGATATCCTAAAAATAGTCAGAAGGAGAAACTTAGGTCTTAGAGCTTATCAGAAAATGATATTGTTACTGATTACATCAGGGGTATTTGCCTGTTATTCTGCAGGCAATCCATATATAGGTACATCTATAATAATACCTTTTGCACATGAGACCTGGGATCTTGGAAAATTTTATATTCCCTTTATAATAGTATATTTTGCAGCTACTACAAATGCTGTGAATTTAACTGATGGTCTTGATGGCCTGGCTACTTCCGTTACACTGCTGGTAATGACTTTTCTGGCATTGGTGAGCTTTGCTATGGGTCACATTACATTGGCTGCTTTTTGTGCAGTACTGGCTGGAGCTCTTTTAGGGTTTTTGAGATATAATGCTTTTCCAGCAAGGATTTTTATGGGGGATACAGGTTCTCTGGCACTGGGAGGTGCAGTGGCGGCAGTGGCTATGATATTAAAACTTCCGTTATTGGTTATAATAATTGGTGGAATATATGTGTTGGAGGCATTGTCTGTCATACTTCAGGTGATTTCCTTCAAGCTTACTGGCAAAAGAATTTTTAAAATGGCACCCATACATCATCATTTTGAACTTTCAGGCTGGCATGAAACTAAAGTTGTTTCTATATTTTGTATAGTTACAGTGATATTATGTTTATTTGGATTTTTATCCCTATAGTTAAGAACCGCCTCATCCAGGCGCATAGCAGTGCTTATCTCCAACTTTAGGAAGCTGGGGGTATTAGCAATGGTAACGTTCGGATAACTCTTGTCAGCCTCAGCAGTAATAATTAGGAGGATTTTTATGAAAATTAGCAAGTCAAAGACTAAAATGGGTTCTATAGACTTTATACTGTTCTCAACTATAATGCTATTGGTGGCCATTGGAGTGGTAATGGTCTATAGTGCCAGTTCTTACAAGGCATTTTTTGATAAAAGCACACAAGATAGTATGTTCTTTTTAAAAAGACAGGGGTTATGGGCGATAATAGGGACATTTTTTATGTTTCTCACTATAAAATTTGACTATAAAAATATAAAGAAGTATACAAAACTGCTTATGATAATATCCGTAATATGTTTACTTGCGGTATTTGCCTTTGAGTCCACAAAAGGTGCCCAGAGATGGATAAGAGTAGGTTCTGTTGGATTCCAGCCTTCTGAAATAGCTAAATACATTGTGGTATTGTATATGGCTAAAAGTATAGAGGTGAAAGGCGGAAGAAAAATAGGAACTCTGCTCTATGGAGTTATACCCTATCTATTGGTTTCAGGGTTTTATGCGGGCCTTGTATTTGCAGAGAAAAATTTGAGTATAGCTGCTGTAATAATGATAGTTACGATGATAGTCCTCTATGTTTCTGGAGCCAGAATTACCCATATGATCGGTGTAGTGGGACTGGTGATCCTTGCAGGAATAGCTGGAATAATATTTGAGCCTTATAGAATGGCCAGGTTTACAAGTTTTCTGAATCCCTGGGCTGATCCTAAAGGTAATGGATATCAGCTTATTCAATCTCTTTTAGCCATGGGTTCTGGAGGAATATGGGGAGTAGGATTGGGGAGATCAAGGCAGAAGTGCTATTACATACCTGAACCCCATAATGATTTTATATTTTCTATCATAGGAGAGGAACTGGGACTAATAGGTTGTACAATTATTGTTGCACTGTTTATAGTAATTGTGTGGAGAGGGATTGTGACTGCCATAAAGGCAAAAGATACCTATGGTACACTTCTAGCTACTGGAATAACCTCTGTTATTGCAGTACAGGCAATAATAAATATAGCAGTTGTAACTGGATCCATGCCAGTAACAGGTGTGCCGCTGCCTTTTATAAGCTATGGTGGATCTTCTCTTGTAATAAATATGGTAGCCATGGGCATACTTCTGAATATATCAAGGCAAAGTGAATATGGATAAAACATAGCATTGCAAAATTGTAATGCTATGTTTATGTAAAAAGCCTTATCTGAATCTGATATTTGAACTTTTTTTAATATTGCTGTAAGAAAAAATATATAAAAAATTAATGATTAATTTAATGAAATTAATTTTATTAAGTGTTAATA
>NZ_FXYI02000107.1:0-12718 GCF_900184915.1 Clostridium sp. HV4-5-A1G
ATATCTAGTACGTTCTCGTGGTCTCGGATATTTTTATAAGAGACAGATAAAATATTATATAATAATATGTATCAAAGGAAATCATTTATTGATTAGTAGGATATATTTTAATAAATTGAAGTTAAAGATGATGCAAATAAATGCTCTATACAATAATGATTAAAAAATTAGTCTTATTTTATATACTGAAAACATACTAGAATTGAATTTAAAATTTATTTAATGAAATTTTAAATGTTTTCCTTTGAGATATAGTATCAGAGTTCCTAACTATTATATATCCCCAAACTCCCTAAGAGAGGCCTCTTTGAAGGATAGTTACCCTTCAGAGGCCTTATTTTTATACAGTAATGTGGTATTTGATTTTATTTTGAATTATAATTATAAACAGGAGGAATTTTATATGATCTTTATTGAACATTATAATACCAACCCTTATATAAATCATGCCATTGAAGAATATATGATGGATAAATTCAATGAAGAATGTTTCATGTTGTGGAGAAATAGACCCTGTGTTTTAATTGGGAAGAATCAAAATACAATGTCAGAAATAAATGTGGATTATGTAAAAAAACATAATTTATCAGTTGTCAGAAGAATGTCGGGAGGGGGAGCTATATTTAACGATTTAGGAACACTGAATTTTACATTTATAGCTGTAGTTGATGATAGTACATTTGCGGATTTTGGAAGGTTTACTAAGCCAATAATAAAGGCGTTAAAGAAATTGCACTTAGATGTTAAACTTTCCGGTAGAAATGACCTGATCATAGATAATAAGAAGTTTTCTGGCAATTCTCAGTATAAACATGGGAATAGAATTTTGCACCATGGAAGTATTTTATTTTCGGTTGACATGAAAAATTTAAATGGAGCCCTGAATGTAAATAGGATAAAATTTTCGGATAAGTCTGTTAAGTCAGTGAAAAGCAGAGTTACAAATTTATGTGAATATATTAAGGAACCCATGACCACAATAGAATTTAAAAATTTCTTAATAAAATCAATAATGGAAGAATGTAAATTTGTGAAAACCTATAGATTTTCAAAAGAGGACTGGAAAAAAATAAAAAGAATATCAGATAATAAATATGCTCTGTGGCAGTGGAATTATGGTAACTTCAAGAAATTTACTTATTCTAACGAAAAAAAATTTAAGGGAGGAATTGTACAAGTCTATATAAACGTGTGTAGGGGAGCAATAGAACATATAAATTTTTTTGGAGACTTTTTTAGTAAAAGGGAAATTGGGGAATTTGAAAATAAATTTATGGGTGTCAGGTATGATGAAGACGAAGTTTTAAAAGTACTTAAAGATGTAAGCGTTGAAATGTATATGCATGGTATAAATGCTGAGAATATCATGGAGGTTATGTTTTAGAGGAACTTATCCAAGTAAATTGCAAGTTGAATAAAAGTCATAAAAGGAGAAGGGTGTTTTATGCAAGGTAGAAAGCCAGATTGGCTGAAAGTTAAAATAAGAGGTGGAGAATTTTCGGGAGAAGTTAAGGGTGTATTAAAGAAGTATTCTTTAAATACTGTATGCAGAGAAGCTAATTGTCCTAATAGGATGGAATGTTTTAATAAGAGAACGGCAACTTTTATGATATTGGGCAAAAATTGTACTAGAAATTGTACTTTTTGCAATGTTACCAAGGCTAAACCTGAAAATGTGGATGAAAAAGAACCTGCAAATGTTGCTCAAGCAGTGGATAAACTGGATCTAAGGCATGCAGTCATAACTTCTGTTACCAGAGATGATCTGGAAGATGGAGGAGCCTCCCATTTTGCTAGGGTGATAGAAGAAATAAAAAGATTAAAAAAAAGCATAACTATAGAAGTTTTAATACCGGATTTTAAGGGGGATAGAGCATCCTTAAAAAAAGTTGTAAATGCAAAGCCAGATGTTATAAATCACAACGTAGAAACTGCCCCTAGACTCTATAGTGAAGTAAGGCCTATGGCAGTATATGGACGTTCGTTAGAATTGTTAAATAGGGTTAAGATAATGGACAGTTCAATTTTAACCAAATCGGGATTTATGCTTGGACTCGGAGAAAGAAGGGAGGATATCATACAGGTATTAAAAGATTTAAGAGAAGTTAATTGTGATATTGTCACTATAGGTCAATATCTAGCTCCCTCTTTAAAACACCACCCTGTAGTTGAATATGTTCATCCGCGCGTGTTTGACGAGTATAAGAAAATAGGGTTAAAATTGGGATTTAAATATGTTGCTTCTTCTCCTTTAGTGAGAAGTTCCTATCATGCGGAAGAAGCCTTAAAAAGCTAAAGTGATATCAAAATGAAATAAAATGCAGGGACTTTCTCAAGATGATACAGAATTGGTATCGTTTTGAGAAAAACTTATTTTTAATTGAATCCAAAATGGACTATAATATTACAGATAAATTTTGAAGAAAATATGACAGTATAAGAGAATTGTTTTATTTAGGGTAATTGAAAATGTTTATCTGAAATATTTGAAGTTTTAAAGAGATAAATAGGTGTATATTTAAAATAATGGTATGAAAAATGCTCGTTAAGATATATGAATGGAATACGTTGAGTTTAAAATATTATAATTGGGTTTATATTAATTTTAGAATTAGAGGAGGTATTTATTATGCATATTCCAGATAATTATCTAAGCCCTTCCACTTGTGCAGTTATGGGTGTGATAATGCTGCCGATATGGGCAAGAGCTGTCAAGAGAGTTAAGACAGATGTTAGCAAAAAAAAGATACCATTATTAGGGGTATGTGGAGCATTTTCATTTTTGATTATGATGTTTAATGTCCCTATTCCCGGTGGAACAACAGCTCATGCTGTAGGAGGGACTTTAATTGCAATTTTATTGGGACCCTATGCAGCAACTATTTCAGTAAGTATAGCTTTGCTTATACAGGCACTTTTTTTTGGGGATGGAGGAATTCTTGCTTTCGGAGCAAACACTTTTAATATGGCATTTGTAATGCCCTTTGTAGGTTATACAGTGTTTAAATTTGTAAAAAACAGGTTAAAAGGAGACAGAGGAGAGTATATATCAGCTTTTATTGGAGGGTATGTGGGAATTGTGGCCGCAGCTTTTATAGCTTCTATTGAATTTGGAATACAACCTCTTCTCTTTAAAGATGCCTTTGGACATGCCATTTACTGTCCCTATGGATTAAATGTGTCCATTCCAGCTATGGTTTTAGTTCACCTTTTAATAGGTATATTGGAAGGAGCTATAACTGCAGCAGTATATGCCTATGTTAAAAAAATATCACCGTCTATGATATACAATAATGGCCAAAAAGTAAAGGAAAGTAATAGAAAACCGCTATATGGAATTTTGATAGCATTAGTAGTATTATGCCCTTTAGGCCTTTTAGCCAGTGGGGATGCATGGGGTGAATGGGATACGGAAGGAATAAAATCTCTAGTAGGATATATACCGCATGCTTTTCAGCATGGAATGGACTATCATGCTATTGCAGCAGATTATTCCCTATCGGGTACAAATGACATAGTGGGTTATATTATTTCAGCAATAGCAGGAACTGCAATCATTATAATCATATTTAAAATAATAGGATCCTTAAAAAAGGATAATACGAATAATACATGATAGATATGGTACTATGGCAGAAGGACTGCTGTACAAATTTAATTTTGTACAGCAGTCCTTTATTAGTTTTAATGTTTTAATTCATAATTTATAGCTCTTAACTATATTTTTTAATGCGTCTGTTAAAATATCTATATCCTTTTTTGTATTAAAATATCCTATACCTATTCTCATGGCTCCAATTTCGTAGGTACCCATGATTCTGTGGGCCGTTGGAGCGCAGTGAAATCCAACTCTTATCATTATGTCGTATTCCTGATCAAGTTTAAAAGCTATTTCTTCACCGGATATACCTTTTATATTGAAAGAAATGACACCAACTATTTTTTGGGGATCTTTAGGACCATATATACATATTTTGGGAATTTCTTCTAGCCTTTTAAGTGCATATTCAATTACTTCATCTTCTTTGGCTCTTATATTTTCAACTCCTAAATTGGATATGTATTTGATGCCTTCACCTAAACCCACTATTCCCGCCACATTTAAAGTCCCTGCTTCAAATTTGTTAGGGTAAAAATCAGGTTGATATGGATTTTTAGAATCTTCTCCAGTACCGCCTGATTTTAAAGGCCGTATGTTTGTGTCGCAGTTAAGTAAAAATCCACCGGTGCCAGTAGGACCGAAAAGACTTTTGTGCCCTGTAAAAGCAAGAATATCTATATTGTCTTTTTGAACATCTATGGGATAAGCGCCTGCTGTCTGAGCACTATCTACTAAAAAAATTATATTGTGTTTTTTTGCCAGCGCACCTATTTCTCTTATAGGTTGAATAGTTCCAAGTACATTGGAAGCATGGGTGAATACTATGAATTTTGTATTTTCCCTTATGAGTTTTTCCACGTCTTTTGGGTTAGTTATTCCCTTGGAGGTACAAGGTACCTGAGATATCTGTATATTTTTATCCCTTTGGAGAGTTTTTAATGGCCTCCATACGGAATTATGTTCTAGGCTGCTGGTTATAACGTGATCGCCTGGATTTAATATACCATTTATTAATATATTTAATGAATCAGTTATATTATAAGTAAAAATCACCTTAGAAGGATCCTTACCGTTAAATAATTTACATATATTATTTCTACAATCAAAGATAAGCCTATCAGCAGTAATAGCTGATTTATAAGCGCCTCTTCCTGCAGTAGCACCTATATTTTTCATAAAGTTTGAAATCGTATTTATTACTACATTGGGTTTTGGATAGGATGTAGCGGCATTATCTAAATAAGTTCCCAAAGATTTTACCTCCTTGTCTATAATTTTAGTTTATAATCATATTATATCTTTATTGTGTAAAAGTAAAAAGGGCTAATTGAAATATATTTTAATTTTAGATAAATAATAATTTTCAAGTTATATACCATATGGTATTATATAAATACAATTTAGATGATTGCAGAATTTAAATTTTAAAAGTGTGGATAACTTTTAAAAAATTCCCTAAATTTGAGCAAAAAAGAAAATGCTAAATAAGCCTTTTGAAAAGGGGTATGCGAAGCATGTAGGATGATACTTAACTGTGTATATGTGTATTAAGCAGCATATTTGATAAGCTTATTTAAATTTCTTACTTTAGTCTAAAGCTTCTATGTGCAAACTTCGGCATATTCTTATATGCGGCAGCATAGGGGTTAAAATCTTTATTATTAATAACTTTAGCGAAAGCTTTTTGCTTATTTATTTCTGAAACCAGTGTCTTAGGGTTATTCTCTTTAACTTTTGGCTTTAAGCCTGAAGTATCGTAGATAAGCATGGAATTGAGACCTTTATTGGGTGAATTCTTAAGTAGATTTTCATCAATATCGTCACATATTTGAATAATCTTAAGAGTCATTGAGTTGAATAACTCCTCAATCTGTTTTTCAAAGGTAGTTTTAAATCTGCTGATGAAAGTTTCATCAGGAATTTGCCTATCAAGTTCACAGAACTTCCTGATGTCTGAGGATAAAGCTAAAAATATACAAAGAAGACTGGTTGTAGGGATCTTAAATATATGCATTACAATTAGCAATGAAAGCACTGATGCTAAACTGAAGTTTCTATCGCGTCCTAATTCTGAGTAATACCTATCGGTAAATGACTTAGGAATAAAGGCATTAATATCAAAATTTTCTTCAAGAAGCTTTAAAAGTTTAACTGGATGCTGATAAGACAAAGTGTTAAGTTCAGATAGCTGGTCGCTAAAATTTAATTGTTTAAAATCAGATAAACAAAACATTGCAATTTCCTCCTTTGTGGTTTTTGTTGTGGATTGATCCCCTTAACAGGATACCACATTGGAGTGAAATATATAATTAAAGAGTTAAAAAAGTTAGTAAAATCAATGGTTGCAGCATTCTGCAACCGACTAAATAAATACAATTTAAAAGGAGTGATACAATTTGGAGGAAATTTATTATAATAGCACGAGGGGTTTAAATGAGAATTTAACTGCATCTGAGGCTATATTAAAAGGCATAGCTGAAGACGGAGGATTGCTTGTACCTAACTGTATTCCATTTATTAGTAAAGAAGAATTAAAAAATTGTGAACAAATGACTTTTAAACAGTTATCATTGTACATAAACAAAAAATTCTTTACAGATTTTGATGAAAAAGAATTGAAAGAATGTATAGACATGGCTTATGATCATAAATTTGAAAAAGATATTATAACTCCTTTAAACAAAGAGGGAGATGTATTTTATTTAGAATTATTTCATGGACCGACACTGGCTTTTAAAGATATAGCATTATGCCTTCTCCCTTACTTAATGAAAACTGCAGCTAAAAAGCAGAATTTGCATAAAGATATAGTTATACTTACTGCAACTTCCGGCGATACAGGGAAAGCAGCATTGGAGGGCTTTTCAGATGTAGATGGAACAAAAGTCATGGTATTTTTCCCAGAAGAAGGGGTAAGTAATATACAGAAGAAACAGATGATCACACAAGTAGGAAAGAATGTAAAGGTCCTTGGCATAAAGGGGAATTTTGATGATGCTCAAAGAGAAGTTAAAAAGATTTTTAATGACGCTGAATTAAAAGAGGAACTGAATAAAAGATCATATATGTTTTCTTCGGCTAATTCCATAAATATTGGAAGACTGATACCACAGATGGTATATTATTTTTACAGCTATATGGAACTTCTGCGGAGAAAGGAAATAGAGTTCGGAGAAAAAATAAATTTTGCAGTTCCAACAGGAAATTTCGGAGATATACTTGCAGCTTATTACTCTACAAAAATGGGCTTGCCTATAAATAGACTTTTATGTTCTTCCAATGAAAATAAAGTGCTGAGTGATTTTTTAAATAGTGGAATTTACGATGCTAGAAGAGAGTTTTTAGTTACTATATCTCCTTCAATGGATATATTGATATCCAGTAATTTAGAAAGATTTATATATGATATAAGCGGCAGAAATGCTTTTACTGTGAAGGAGCTTATGAATGACTTAAATGAATTTGGGAGATATAAAATTAGCGAACACATGAAGAGCAGAATGAATATATTTTATGGCGGTTTTGCCACTGATGAAGAAACAAGGCAATCCATAAAAGAGGTGTTTGACAAATATAGATACCTTATGGATACTCATACTTCAGTTGCCTATTCTGTATATAAAAAATATTTACTGGAGACTCATGATAATACTAAGACCGTAATAGTTTCTACTGCGAGTCCCTTTAAGTTTACCAGATCTGTAATGGGTGCTTTGGATGACAAATATAATAAGGTAGATGATTTTGAACTTATAGAGGTAATGAGTAAGGCAGCTGATCTTAAAATCCCTAAGCCTATAGAGAAATTGAATAAACGTGAAATTATACATAATACTGTATGTGAAATGGGGCAAATGGAATCTGAAGTGAGAAAGTTTTTAAAATAAAATTTCAATATAAAAATTTACCAGATTATCTTCAACAATAATTTGGTAAATTTTGTTTATATATTGTAAAAAATTAAACAATAATGAATATTGAACATAAAACCATAGCTAAATTTTGTAAAATAACGGTATAAATTCGCGATAAGTATTATATGAAAATGCTATGATATACCTTTAATGAGTAGTATAATATGAAATAGAAATAGCTAGATATAAGCTTGTTGTATGTTTTTATATTTATTTATGGGCAATGTATTTTTATATTTTAAAGGAAAAATTTTACTAATAATATATACTTTTACTGGTATTATTGTAAAAAGCGATAATTTAATGAAATTGTATATATAATAAACAATTTTTGGGTTCAAATCAGTTTTTGCTCATATTTAAGTTAAATAGATTGTAATAGAGGAGAGATTTATGTTTATATCATTATTGGAGAGATATAATCAACTTAAAAGTGACTATGAAAGCTATCAAAAATTAGCGGAAGAAACCATACAAAAGCAGAATAAAGAGATTAGGGAATTGGATAAAAAACTGGATATGTTATCTTCAATAATAGAGATAAGTCAATATATAAATAAATGCCTTGGCAGCGATGAGATAATTTCTAAGATAAATGATATAATGATAGGGATTTTAGGGGTGAATTATTCTAGTGTATATCTTCTTGAGAATAGAAAATTAAAGTTAAAATGTACTAATTTGTACAATACGGATCATCATTTTAAAATAAGAGAATATAATGAACATAAGTTGTCCAAATTAACTCCATGTTTAGCTAATTCTGTGGACAATATGTGCATGGGCAGCGATATTCAGGTACATTCTTCTCTATTTATGCCTATATACTTGAAAGAAGAACTTTTGGGAGCTATTTTAGTAGAACATAATATATACAATTATTTAAATCAGGGCAGTATAAAGTTATTATCTGCTCTTAGCAATCAAATTGCCATATGTATAGAAAATAATAGACTCTACAATAAAATAAAGGAAAATTCTCAGAGAGATTTTCTCACGAATTTATTTAATAGAAACTATTTTTTCTCTGCTATACAGGAGAAAATAAAAAATTGTGGAAGGGGTTTTGCCATCATAATGGTGGATATAGATAATTTTAAGAACTGTAATGATACTTTTGGACATCAATGTGGTGATATGGTTCTTAAAAGGGTGAGTAGTATTATAAAAGATAACCTGAGAAAAGAAGATATGGTAGCCAGATATGGGGGAGAAGAAATCATAATATATATGTATGATATTAAAGAAATGTTAGATGTATATAATAGGATGAGCAGTATAAGGAAATCTATAGAAAGAGAACCTGTAGAATATAATGGAAAATTATGCTTTGTCACAGTTTCTATAGGAATAAGTATATCTGATAATAAAGATGAAAATATCGAGAATGTCGAGAATGTCATAAGAAAAGCAGATATGAATTTATATAAGGCAAAGAATTCTGGAAAGAATAAGGTAGTCTATTGATTTTAATACAGTATTTGATAAAGAGGAATGATACCTATGAGTAAAAAGTGGACTGAAGCT
Organism: Clostridium sp. HV4-5-A1G; assembly: GCF_900184915.1. NCBI lineage: Bacteria > Bacillati > Bacillota > Clostridia > Eubacteriales > Clostridiaceae > Clostridium > Clostridium sp. HV4-5-A1G. The sequence goes on from NZ_FXYI02000107.1 coordinate 9,043, forward strand.
CAACGTGAAGCTATTTTTACACAAAAATGCAATTTGTTAGTAGCAGCAGGAGCTGGAACAGGTAAAACGGCAGTGTTGGTGGAAAGAATAATACAGAAGATAACTAACACTGATGAAGATGTAGATATAGATAGGTTGTTGGTTGTTACATTTACAAACGCAGCAGCTTCCGAAATGAAAGAGAGAATAGGAGAAGCACTTTCAAGGTTATTGGAGATGAACTGCAATTCTAAGAATCTTCAAAAGCAACTGGCCTTGTTGAATCAATCCAATATAATGACTATTCATTCTTTTTGTCTTAAAATTATAAAGAGCAATTTTCATTTAATAGATTTAGATCCAGGTTTTAGAGTGTGTGACAATACTGAGGCCATACTCTTGAAACAAGATGCACTTCAAGAAATTCTGGAGGAAAAATATCAGGATGCAGAAAGTGAATTTTTAAAGCTGGTGGATAGCTTCAGGGACAAAAATGACATAAGGCTTCAAAATATGATTATATCTCTGTATGAATTTTCAAGAAGTAATCCCTGGCCTAAAAAATGGTTAGAGGAAGCTGCAGAAGATTTCAATGTGGGGGAAGATTTTAATTTCGAAGATACTCTGTGGGCTAAGATGTTAATACATAATTTGAATGTAGAAGTCGGCGGCTATAGAGATAAAATGGAAAATGCCCTGGAGATAATTAAAAGCACTATAGGTCTGGAACATTATATATGTCCTTTTGAAGATGATATTAAAAGTATAGATAAAATACTTCAAACTAATTCATGGAATGAAATGAAGAAGGAGTTTATGGAATTGAAATTTCATAAGCTTCCTGGTAAAAAAACAGGAGATGATATAGAAAGTATAAAAAAGAGTGTTAGAGATATAAAAGATGAAGTGAAGAAAAAGTTAAATGATATAAGGGAAAGCATATTTTTAAATTCAGATAATCTAGTTAAAGATATGAAGAAGGTGTATCCTAGAATTAACTGTCTAGTAACTCTTGTGATGGATTTCAGCAGCAGATATTATGATAAAAAAAGGGAGAGAGGAGTGCTGGACTTTAGTGATATTGAGCATTTTTGTCTTGATATATTGACAGATATGGATGATATGGGACATAAAATACCTTCGCAGGTTGCCCTGGAATATAGAAAATATTTTCAGGAAATATTTATAGATGAATACCAAGATAGTAATGAAGTTCAAGAAGTTATAATAAATATGATAAGCAGAAAAGATCAAGATGCAAATTTATTTATGGTAGGGGATGTAAAACAGAGTATATATAGATTTAGACAATCAAAACCGGAGTTATTTCTACAAAAATATGATGCCTATTCTGAAAGAAAGGGAAGTAGAAATAGAAAAATAAAATTATCTGAAAATTTTAGAAGCAGGAAAGAGATAATAGATGGTGTGAACTATTTATTCAAGCAAATAATGTGCAGGGAAGTAGGGGAGCTTGATTATAATGATGACGAATGCCTGATAAGTTCAGCTCAATATAAAGATTGCAGTGGGAAATCTGGGGGAGCCATAGAAATCTATATGGCTGACAAAAAGGAAGCTGAGTCAGGATTGGAGCTGGATAATGAGGAAATGTTGGATAACATTCAAGTGGAAGCCCGTATGGTGGCGGGGAAAATAAATGAATTGGTGAACCCAAAATCAGTTGAGGGGCGTTTTAAAGTATATGACAGTAAAATGGATTGCTATAGAAATGTTATGTACAGGGATATAGTAATATTGATGCGTGCAACTCGAAATTGGGCATCAACTTTTGTGGAACAGTTGAATGATTTTGGGATACCTGTATTTGCAGATACTTCGACAGGTTATTTTGATACCGTTGAAATAAAAACTGTAGTGTCACTTCTTGAAATAATAGACAATCCAATACAGGATATACCGCTGATAGCAGTACTTAGATCACCTATAGAAACATTTTTGCCAGAAGAACTTATGGATTTGAGAATGGTAAACAGGGAAGCACCCTTTTATGAGGTACTCAAAGCAGTGGCAGAGGAAAGCACAAACTCAAAATATTCTCTGGAGGGCATAGATGATGTATTGAAATGTAAAGTTGTAAAGTTCTTGAAGAGGCTTGAAAACTGGAGGAGAAAAGTTATATATATGCCCATAGATGAATTTATATGGCATCTTTATACAGAGACGGGATACTATGGTTTTGTAGGGGCTATGTCTGGAGGAGTTCAGAGGCAAGCAAATCTGAGGATGCTGTTTGAAAGGGCAAAGCAGTATGAGAAAAGCAGCTATAAGGGGCTTTTTAATTTTATAAATTTTATAAATAAACTTAAAAGCAGCAGTGGAGATCTGGGAAGTGCAAAAGTTCTCGGGGAAAATGAAGATGTGGTCAGGATAATGAGCATACACAAGAGTAAAGGTTTAGAATTTCCCATAGTAATATTGTCGGGAGCAGGGAAAAATTTTAATTTAATAGATATAAATAGAAGTTTGTTGTTCCATGATAAATTAGGGTTTGGGCCAGATTGTATAGATATTGAAAGACATATATCCTATCCTACGATTATGAAGCAGGTATTGAAGAGAAAATTAAAAATTGAGACTCTTTCTGAAGAGATGAGAATATTATATGTAGCTTTTACCAGGGCAAAAGAGAAGCTTATAATAACAGGAATGGTGAGGGACATTGAAAAAACAGCTAAAAAGTGGTGTGAGTATGCTTCTTATAGTAAATCTAAAATTTCAGAATATGCTCTTATGAATGCTAAAAACTTTTTAGATTGGATAGGACCAGCAATTGCAAGACATCCTTTTGGAAAACCTATCAGGGATATTGCAGGTTCCCAAAATAATTCAAATTGGATAGTTAAAGAGGACGAATCCATATGGAAAATGTATATTAAGGGTATGGATAGTTTTATAAAAGGCATATCTACTGGAGAAGTCCGTGGAGATGATATAACGGAATGGATCAAAAATTTAGATAAAATTTCTTGTAAGAAGACATGTGCAAAAGAGGTCAATAAAAGACTAAACTGGAAATATAAATATGAAAAGGCTTCTGAAATACCTGCCAAATTTTCAGTATCGGAATTGAAGAGAAGATTCAATCTTATAGATAGAGAAGATAGTGTGGAATTTATAGAACCCGTATATTTAAAAAAACCACTCTTTTTAAAAGGGAGTAGAGGTCTTACTGCAGCGGAAAAAGGAACGGTTATGCATTTGGCAATGCAGCATATTGATATTAAAAAAGTCAATTCCTATTCGGAAATAGAAGAGCAGATACGCAAATTGGTGCTGGAAGAATTTATAACTGAAGAAGAGGCAAAATCCATATCAATACAAAAAATATTAAAATTTTTTAATTCTTCTATTGGTGAAAGAATGAAAAAAGCAGAAAATTTGTATAGAGAAGTTCCCTTTTACATGGAAGTAGGCAGCAGTGAAATATATAAAGAACTGCCTTCAAAAATTTATGATAATGAGAAAGTGCTGGTACAGGGCGTAATAGATTGCTATTTTCAGGAGAAAGATGAATTAGTGCTCTTGGATTACAAGACAGATTATGTAGAAAGCTTAGAGAATATGAGAGAGAAATATAAAATTCAAATTTATTATTATGCACGAGCATTGGAAAAACTTACGGGTAAAAAGGTTAAAAATAAATATTTATATCTATTTTATAACGATAATATAT
>NZ_FXYI02000108.1:0-12612 GCF_900184915.1 Clostridium sp. HV4-5-A1G
AATATAGGTTGTTTAGAATTCTCTGGTAATTCTGTAACTTTATATCCAAACTCCTCCAGCCAGATATATCTTTCACTATTACGACTAATTATCAAGTTCGAATCATTTGAAATTATGTAAGCTGTATTTCCGGAAGGCATTACATCTTTAAGTTCTATTTTTGTAAATTTATTTTTACTATCAATATTCATAATCTCCAGATCTCTGTTAAACCTGTCAAGCACAAATGGACAAGTTATCCATCCAAAAATACCTTTAGCAGATTTCACCGGAAAAAATAAAATTTTGGCATCTGTAAATTTTAAACTTCCAGTATAAGCATCATTATTATCTTTATCAGGGCCAAAAAATATATTGGTATATTCCCTATTTTCCGTCTTATTTCCAAAATCACATCTAAAAATGCCCTTTATACCTGAAGATTCCATTTTGGGAAATCCAGTATGTTTTTCCCTTTGAACTGGCATGTCCACTAATCCCATTTCAGTACCCGATCCCATATGAAGAGGCGTTTCACATTTATATAACAATAATTCATTCATCCATAATTCCTCCAAAATTATTTCAATCTACAAATTTTTATTCTACCTTTCTTTAGCATTTCATCATATTTTTCAAATAAAAGATCTACAATATCATTCTCTCCTTCATAAGCCTTTTTATTTTTTTCAGTTGAATTAAAAACACCTGCTAATTTTATCAATAATATCTTACAATCAGCTCCATCCCTTAAAATCTTAATAATCAAAGGAGATGCTCCTCTTACAGGTTTAGAGCTTGAAGATTCAGATTTTAAATAATTATTTCTTATCTCTTTATATGTTCTCCCTATAAAATTCAAATTGTCCATAAAATTATTTTTGATTTTACTATTCTCCATATTGAGATTACACAGATAGATTTTACATCCTTCCGAAATAATATTAGGATAATTTCTACATTCCGAACTCTCTTTAACTTCAAGTATATTTTTGCAGTAATTTATTAATGGTTTTTCGTTTTTGAAACACTCTGTATATAAATATTTTTTAATATTATCCATACTGAGGCTGGACTTATTATCTATGTCTTCTACAACAAAATTCCCTCCTCCCCTTCTGCTTCTAGTACCTATCCCCCCAAAAATCTCAAGTAAATTAAATGCCTTTAAATACTCTTTCACATATTCCTTATTTTTATCTAGAAATTGTAATGTCACACTGAATTCTGTTCCTTCATCAAAATATTTTTTGTCTTTATTCAAATAGAGTATAGAATAAAAGAGATATTCATATCCCTTCATATGATTACAGGTTTGTTTTAAATTTCCATTTCCTAATATTGTATAAGTATCTCCTAGTTCAGCTATAATTTTTACTTTAGATTTCTTTAAAAATTCCTCTTTTCCTTCTATAATTTTACCTCCAAATATCTCCGATTCCTTATTTCTCATATCAATAACATTTTTAAATTCTTTATATGCAGCACGCCACCAAAACCTCATAAGCCCTTTTATAGAAGATGCTCTTATTTCAGGTTCACTACCATTACCATATACAAATGCAGGTGTGATAAACCTGCATTTTAATATAATTTTTTCCATATCAGTTCTCCTTATGTAGATTCAAAATTTATACATCATTGTTGTATTACATATAATTTCTACATTTTATTTATTTTTCCTTTCAATAAGACAATTATTTATAATAATTTCTCAAAAAATAGTATTTTAATTAATTTTCTGAGTATTTCGTTTCAATAAGACAACTAACACGGTCATTGAAACGAAATACTCAAAGAGAGGAAGCTTTATAAAAAAATGAAATTAAGTTAAATGAAAAATCAAAGAATACTGACGGAACTGTACACAATGAAATTTATTAAACAAATGTTTAAAGATAGAATAGAACCATTTATGTAAAATTATTGCCTGTACTATTTTACATAGGGATGGATAATAATAGCATTATTGCAAACAAAAATTACTACAGGAGCTTATAATCCTATAGTAATTTCCAAATAAATTTTATTTTACACAAATCTATGGACACTCTCTAAGAATCATTTGATAAATCAGATCTTTCTATGATCTTTCTTATAATCTCAACATCAATGTCATTTATATCTGCTATATATTCTACTGAAAGTCCCTTGCCATACTGTTTTAATATCAACTGTTCTATACCTTCTTGCTTACCTTTCTGTTCAAGCTTTTTATCAAGTTCAAACTTCTTCATCATGTCCATTAAAAACTCCATGTTGTTCTCACTTATTTTCGGCATTCCCATATCTTTATACACCTCCCATTAAATAGTGGAAAGTTGAAAATTAAGAGTTAACAGTATTGGTAGATTTTCAGCTATCACAGAAAATCTTCATTATCAACTCTCAATCTGATATTTTTCCTTCAGTTCCAGTATTCTTTCAATACTTAATCCCGTTCCTCTGGCTATCATTTCTTCATCTATTCCAAGTTTCAGAAAATTTATTGCATCTTCTTCTCTACCTTCTTCTTTACCTTTCTGTTCAAGCTTTTTGTCAAGTTCAAACTTCTTAATCATGTCCATCAAAAATTCCATATTGCTTTCACTTATTTTCGGCACTCCCATATCTTTATACACCTCCAATATTTCATCGGGATCCACTTTTGCAAGTACATCCATTATAACTGCATAAAGCGGATCCTTTATATTACTTATGTATTCTGTCAGCCAGTTTTTCATCAAATTCCTGTCCTGCTGCCGATTCTGAAGCAGTTTTAATTATCCGGCTTCTCCGTCATCCAATTGTTTTGACACTAAAATTTGAGTGTCTATGTCCGTATCTTTTATATAATATATGCCGCTGCCAGCTTTTTCTATATCAGCCTTTATCTCATTTTTCAAATAATCAAGCAATTTCCCGGGATATCTGCTGGAAGTCAGAGTTATGGTCATTTCATTTATATTAATCTTATCTGTTTCCCTTGAAAGTGCTTTATAGAGATAAGCATATGCCTTGATCTTGTAATAGTCATCTATTGATATATAGTCTGTGGGAGATTTGTATTCCAGTATATTGTATTTTTTAAATATCCTGCCCAAAGATTTGTCTATCCTAATTTCCCTGAGCTTTTTAATTACCAGCACATCTATCCTGAGGGGTTCATCCGTAAGCTGATATTCCGTTATAAATTCAAGATATTTTCTGTATTCCTTGAGTTCCAGCTGCACTGCCGCTGCAAAGGCCGGGTGCCATTTTACCTTTTCATCCGCCAAATCCATCAACCGTCCTGTTCTATTATTTTTATTATATCATACATTATGCTCACAAAAAGTTAATCTTATTCAAACATTTGTTCTTTTAATTCAAATCTTATTACTACTAATTTTATTTTTCTCTCAACTGCCTTTCAATTTCTTTTCCGATATCAGGCAATTTTGATAATTCTCCTGCAATAAGACATCCTTTCGAATTTTCAGTCGAGTAGACTTACACCTTACAACATAATCCCTCCACAGAATCCGTACGTGCGGCTTTCCCGCATACGGCTCCTCATAATAACATTCTATGGCGATGAAAAGACGGCACTTTATAAGGCACATCCACATAAAAATAAAGAAGGGATTGATGATAACGGAATATTAAAGCTGCTGCCGGAGGAAACAACAGTCATGCATGACCACAACAAGGTGAATTATAACAGGGAGTACAGCTTCAGCAATATTGAGTGCAATGTCCATCTGCTGAGGGATCTTCAGAAAACGACGGACAATCTGCAGCACCAGTGGTCTGAAGAACTGAAAAACCTTCTTGAAAAGACCAATGTGCAAGAAGGGGGAACGTACCTGGATTTGATTTACACAAATCTAGGTACGTTCCCTAAATCCGCATTGATATATCCTTTGATGGGTCAATACTTTCGATATTGATTTTATATGCATCTGACAGAGGGCTGTCAAAACCGCCCAATTGCTCATACCAGCCTTCTGAACGATACTGGGAACAGAAAATGGTGGATGACTTCTTCCGTCTCCGATGGAGAAGTTCAAAGATATCCTTCTGTTCATTTTCATTTGGTTTCAGCAGAAGCCACTCATCAATGATGAGGAGCACAGGGTTGGCATACTTAACCATAACTTTCTTATATGTGCCTTCGTTCCTTGACATCTCAAGATCAATGAGAAGATCAGGAAGCCTTACATATTTCGTGTTATAGTATTGTTTGCAGGCCTCCATACCAAAAGCACAGCTCATATAAGTTTTTCCACAGCCTGTTGCGCCGGTAATAAATTCCGGTGTTCAGTGATATATTCACAGGTTGCAATTCTTTTGATGAGATCTTTATTCAACTTACGGCCTGAAGTGTAATCAATGTCTTCAATATAAGCTTCAGGCTGGTCGAATTCAGCCTTATTAATCAACCTTTTCAGGCGTTTGTTCTTACGGCTGCTGAATTCTATATCGACCAGCATACCGAATCTATCCTCAAAAGGCACATCTTTAATCTTAGAGTCATTCAGCTGGCTGCAAAATGCATCTGACATAGCGGTCAGGCGCATTTCAATTAATTTGTCAATGGTGCTCTGATTAGTCATAGTGTGTTACCTCCTGTAATAATCGGCACCCCTTGTGATGCCATATTTATTCCGTGTAGTTTTCAGTTTGGGTTCTTCCGTCTGCCCTCTTTCTTCTGGAAAGGCTTTGCATTGAAAGCTTCTAGTTTCTCACGGATAGTTTTGTTCAATTCGGCCAGTGAAAAGAACTGTTCATTGCGTAATGCAGCAGTAATCCAGGTGGATATTCCATTGACAGAGGCTTCCGCATTTGGTTTATCTTTAGGACGGCGGACCCTTGCAGGTATAATGGCTGTACCATAGTGTTCAGACATCTCATGGTAAATGGTATTCAACTGCTGATTATGCCATCCGCCATTATATACCACAGCCGTCTTGCAGTTGTCTGGTACGAGAATTTTTGCCACGCCGCCAAAGTATTGGTACATGTGGACATGGGCACTGATCCATGCCTGCTGTTTCTCATTGATAAATGCTTCAACATAGGCATACTGACTGTAAGTCATAACACCGACAAAGATGTAGGCATTGATGATTTCACCGGTATCTGGATCAATGATATGCGCTGGATCTCCTGCCCAGTCAACTTCAACTTGTTCACCGGGTTTACGGTTGATATGCATAGCAGCGCGACGTTTCTGCTCGTCTTGCTGTATGTAATAACAGAATTTTGAATACATAAGTGGTTCTTCACCATTGAGGCGGCAATCCTCCATGTATTCTGTCCATAGGAGCTTTTTGCTGACCCCGTTGCGGAATAGTTCCTTATGGATGTAAGCTAGATTTGGCATTCTTTTGTTGCTGTTGTTTTTGCCTGCTTTAGGAAACATTAGATTTTCCAAAGCCTTGTCTGTAATATTTTGCTCCAATGGCCATACAAGATTTAATTCTTTTGCACGATGCTGGACTTTGACAACAGTTTTCTGTGCAACACCACAGCTTTGCATGATGTTACGCTGGGTGAATCCAAGACTGGTTAGCCTTAAGATTTCCCGATATTTGGTCATAATCATGACCTCCTTATAATGAATTTACATTTTTAGATGTATAACTTCATTATAAGATTTATAAACGCTGATTTCTGCATAACGGAATGATGATTTCTTAAAAACTGGAATGATGATTTCTATGTACCGGATAGATGATGGATTTAAAGCCGGAATACTCATACATGACACGGACGCTCCTTCTACCCCATTAAATAAAACTTTAGATAATCAAATTTATGGATTACCTAAAGTTTTATCATGTTTACCTATATTTCTTAGTAATATTCCATTATCTATATACTGCCACGTTACTCTAATACTCATAGTAATTGTCATTTCAAAAATACCATTAGTACCTTGTATCCTCTTTATACGTAAAGATGGATGAAATTCAGCATATGGATGTTCGATAAATTTAGAAAATTGTTTTTTAAAAGATCCTTTAACATCATCAGGCAGTTTTTTATATTCTCTCTTAAATTTATCAGTACGTTCAATTATCAAGATCGTCAAACAACTCCTGTGCAGAATTAAATTTTTTAGTTTTTCCATTTTTTATATCTTTATCTGCCTGCTTTTCATCATGCTGCCACTCTTTACTCCAAAACCATGCTTGATCCTTCGGAACTACAACTACAGGTTTCAGAATAATTTTGTTATCTTCAATATCAATATCTATAGAATCCCCAGTCTTTAAATTCAATTTCTTTATTACTTCCTTTGGAATTGTAATCTGAGACTTTTCTCTTAATTGAGTAATCATATGATCACCTTCTTAAATTATTATTTTCTTACTTTCTAACTTTATTATATACGGATTTTTATTTATTGTACATAGTAATTTTAAATAAAGTTATATAAATTTTCATAAGTTGCAAGACGCCATGATATCTCAAGAGATACTGTCTATGGATGGGTGAAGGCCAGCAAGAAGAGAGGATCGGTAAGTCCACTTCCAAGAAACAAGGACAGCAGGTTGAAAGAGATTGAAAACAGGCTGAAATCCATAAGTACTGAAAATGATAGATTAAAAAAGATTGTTGCGGATAAAGAACTTGAACTTTCGATTCTAAGGGAACTCAGGAGTAAATCAAACCCCAGGTAACCGACAGGGTCTCTATAGCAAAAAAGTGGATAGATGCTGGATATAAAGCAGCCAGAGTCCTTTACTTTGCCGGTCTGTCACAGTCCTCTTCATCAGCTATCTTTAAAGATTCCAAATATAATCTTTTTGAAATTCTATAATCTTCTTGAATAAGGATATCCAAATATGACTTAATTTGATTTATTTTGCCCAATTTCTTTGCCAGCTGTAAAATACCTATGATTCAAATTGGCTTAAGCAGCATATCTTTGGCTCTATTCCTCGCAGATCTATCATCAATAATAACTCTACTTATATTTAATTCTCTAGCTGCTTGTATTACTTCCAACTCACCTCGATGCAATCTTCCCATCATTGCCTCAACCAACTCATTATTTTTTACTTTATAAATTATCATTTTATTATCTCTCACTGCATTAATGAGTTCTTGCTCGCCATAATGTCTTAACTCATTATTTTGTACAACTTCCCTATACACCTCTTCAGTTACATACACTTTATCAAAAAGTTGCCATAGTAAATTTAATTTTTTAATAATGCATAAACCTATGATAGGACTAGAATTGCAGATAACTTTAATCATCTTTGTACTCCTTCATCAAGTCTTTTAATGCTAATTCATCCTCCTTCATATCTTCATCGGTATATTCACTCCAGGGTATATTTTTTAATTTAAGCGTATATATAAAATCATTTAATGAAAGTTTTGCAATTTCTGATGCTCTTGCTAAAGAAACACTATTAGCCACAAACAAACTTATTGCTATTGAAATACGTACATTTTCATCAAGTGAATCACCATGTGCCAAATCATCTAATAACGGAATTACATCTTGCGATATAATCACAACATTGTTTTTCCTTAATTCCATAAACCTCAAACCTCCTTTTTATTATTATATCACAATCATATTATTAGTTAGCCTTTGCTTTTTCTGATAGGAGGTGGTGCAAACTCAACAACTCCTGACAAAGTCTCATCTTTTTTATGCATCCTTCCACGATATATATTTGTAGTTAAAGGATCATACTTATTAAATTTAATTGGCTAATATATTGAGAAATAGTTTCAAGTATACTTGCAGGATTATAAGGATCATTATTTTCATCTCTATTTTAAGTTCATCTACTATTCCACCATAAATTAAATCATAAGAATCTATTGTAGAAGAATTCCACAAATCACCTCCATAACTTAAACACTGGAAGATTATCTACAAACCAATTAAATTCTTCTTGATCAACTTCCCAATATGAAAAACCAACAATTACAAATGCCTTTTTACCTTCAGACATAGAATCTAATATATCCCCCTGATATTCAACATCATACCAAATTTTAAAATAATTGTTAGAGATAGTAGTATAAACACTAACATATTCATATAAAATAAACCTCATAAAGTAGCCATTTCAATGAATAAAAAACTATATTTTTAATTCATGTCCTGACATCTATCTTGTTTCCCAGATTAGGATCTATTGAAATATTCGGCATTATTTCAGTCATCTATGCTGCAACCTGATTATTTCTATACATGGCCATTTTCATAATTGCTATACCTGCATCCTAATGAACCTTTGACTGGTTCAGTACAATTGACAGTGCTGCTATATCCATACAAACATCAACTCTTCACTATTAACTGAATTCCTAAAAATACCTCTCCAAATCCTCTATCTTTTCTATATCAAATATATCCACACCAATGGCTTTAATTTTATCATTAGAAAGATTTTCTATTTTATTTTCATAGTTCTCTGGCAATCCATTGAACTTTTTTCTCAACTGCTCAATAAGCAGTTCTGCCTTTTCTTTCCTGCCTTTTTCTCTTTCTTCTTCTTTTCCCTCTTCTTTACCTTTCTGTTCAAGCTTTTTGTCAAGTTCAAACTTCTTCATCATATCCATCAAAAATTCCATATTGCTTTCACTTATTTTCGGCATTCCCATATCTTTATACACCTCCAATATTTCATCAGGATTCACTTTTGCAAGTACATCCATTATCACCGCATAAAGTGGATCCTTTATATTACCTATGTATTCTGCCAGCCAGTTTTTCATCAAATCCCTGTCCTGCTGCTGATTCTGAAGCAATTTTAAATATCCTACCCAAAGATTTGTCTATCCTAATTTCCCTGAGCTTTTTAACTACCAGCACATCTATCCTGAGGGGCTCATCCGTAAGCTGATATTCCGTTATAAATTCCAGATATTTTCTGTATTCCTTGAGTTCCAGCTGCACTGCTGCCGCAAAGGCCGGGTGCCATTTTACCTTCTCATCCGCCAAATCAATCAACCGCCTGTTCTGTTATTTTTATTATATCATACATTATGCTCACAAAAAGTTAATCTTATTCAAACATTTGTTCTTTTATATCATATTAACGAGCACTAAAAATTCAAAAAATGCTGGCGGTTAATCAATAAAATTCCCTTTTATTGAACAATCTTCTCCAAACAAGTTTCAGCTTCTCGTTTGTTTCCTTCACAATATTTTTCAAGAATTTCATAGGTCATTGTTTTATCTATTATTGATTTTACCAAAACATCTAATTGAGAGCCTTTTCTATAATCAGCTGGTGCAAAATATTTAATTCTATTCGTTCTTATCATATTATAAACTTTGTCTTTACATTTTTTATCTAGATCAAACACCCCAATAGAATGTCCTCCATTTGCATTAACCAATTTCATACACGGGATATCTGTATCACTATCCCCTATGTATATAATATTTCTAAAAGGAACCCTTACATCTTCTGGCTTAAAATATTCATTAACTCCCATATCATTTACATCTAGAATTCCCTTTTCAATTCTAAATAAAAATTGAGTTTTGTTTGTATAATTTATTGCTTGTGCAGGCCATTTGGCCACTCCTCTATCATTAAAAAAAAATGAACTTGCATATATTTTCTCGAACTCATGATTTTTAGCCATTTCCGTTCCTTCAATCATTTCTCTTAATCCAGATGAAATTATATAGTGTTCAATTATAACATTTTTTTGTCTTCCATATTCCCTAATTATACTAAACCATTCCTTTACCCCGGGAAATAATTTAACTTTTGATCCATATTTTGCAAGCTCTTTTTTGTTAAGAACAAAATTCCCTTCAGCTTCCTCAACCATTTTATACATATAAGCTAAGTTAGTATCCATATCATTTTCCCACGCTAATTTATTAGATTCCTCCCAAAATTTTTGTACATCATAACCAACATCTTGTATATATCCTTGAGCTTGCATATCATCTGGTGACAAGGTTCTATCAAAGTCATAACATATTGCAACAACAGGCTTATCTTCTTTACATTTACGTTCATATCCTTGACCCATAAATTAAAATCCCCCATTTCAACATATAATGATATTTTTGCTCCATAATATCCTAATTCAACATTAAATCATATTTTAAAAAATTATTTTCACGTTCTTATAAACTTATAAAATAACAAAATCTATTAAGGTCAGCATCATATTTACACTATAAAGGTTTTATATTCTTATCTTAGCCTGACTCACATACCTACACTTTAGTAAATATTAAATATTGCAGCAATTTATTTTTAATTCACACTTTCATCCTAAGTGCAATTTTAAATTATAATATTATTTGTGATAATTATCGGAATATTTCAATTATACTTTACAGATAATAACCATATATCTAAAAAACAGGAGAAGAGGAAATGCCATTTAAAAAAAACACCAAAGTATACAAAATGAATAAAATAGAAAGAAATATAATCATAGGAAGTCTCATTGGTGATGGAAGCCTTGCACTTTACGGCAGGAGTAGAAATGCCTATTACAGGGAACACGGATGTGCAAAGCAAATTCCCTATAGAAAATGGAAAGCTGAAAGGCTCAAAGATCTTGACTTCAAACTGCTTAAAAGCTGCAAAAATCCAAAACTGTGTTCACCTAGCAGCAAAACCTACACTGAACTGTACAATATGTTTTACAAAGGTGGTAAAAAAACAATCACCTCTGAAAACATATTGCTTCTGGATCATCCCATAGGATTGGCATGTCTCTATATGGACGACGGCTCTCTGGTTATAGATTCAAGTAAAAGAGGGAATGATTCCATATACATTTTCCCACGAATATCCATTTACACTCTCAATTTTTCAAAGAATGAAAATATAATACTTAAAGATCACATAAACAAAATTTTTAATCTTCATACAAAGTTAAAAGAACGAAAAGATGGGAAACACTTTCTTCTGGAAATAAACAAAAGAAATGATATTGTAAAGTTTATAAATGCTGTAAGTCCATTTATAGAGGAAGTACCCTGCATGTACTATAAAATCAAACTTAAAGAAAGATTTGAAAATAAAAGATTGAAATTAATGAATCAAGGTTATAAAAATATAAACAAATGGTCTGAAAGCATAACAGAAAACAAATATTCCAGAGAGGAAGAAAATTTTATAATAACATCAAAACAAGCCGGAAATACAGATAAAGAAATAGCCTGTCTTTTGAATAGAAGCTATTGGGGAATAGTGGATAAAGTCAGAAGACTAAAACTTCAAGGCAGGATTTAAATGCAATCTTTTCTGCTCTCCTGATCCAAAGCCTTGATTTGTGCCGCCAGATTATTGAGTTTATGATTTATTTCATCTATTTCCGATTTACTCAAATTGGAATTCTGTGACTTTTGTACAAGCTTTTTCATGGCAAAAAGTTTTTTCTCAATAACGTCGAGCATACTCAATCTATACTTTACCCACTGCAATTCCTCAAATACATCATTTTTATCAGTCATATTTATACAACACAGAAGCGATTCTCACAGCTTCAGGGATATCTCCTTTCTCTTTTACTAAAAATTCATACCACTCAAAACCACCGCTAAATTTATTTCCAACATTATCAAGATCCAGTATCTGTGAATCTATAGGCATACCGTCTGTCCTGACAAAAACATCAATACTGTTAAGTTGGAGCCTTAAAGTAAGCATGAAATAGTTCTGGCCTTTTCTTCTTGCAATATAGGGTTTTTCAAATCTGAAACCCGTTTTCTCATAATCTTTTCTAGGTTTTTTTAATCGCTTTCTGAAAACTTTATAATATTTTTTGATTACTATTTATAATATCTATTCCCACTGGAAATAATTTCTCACTATTGCAGCTATTTCATTCGATGGTTGATTTTTAGTAATCCTAAGCGTTAAAGTAGGAATTATATTCCCTAAAGAAAGACTGTTATTTACATCCTGAAAATATACTATTTTAGAAATATCCCATCCAATTTTATTAAAATAATTAATATAATCTTCTGCAGAATTCATATGTCTTTTAGATCCTGGATGCACTATACTATTAATTCTAAGACTTATTAATACATCTATATGTTTACTTTTTGCATGATTTGTAACCTTATTCACAAATTCTATCTCTGTTAAACCTAATTCTTGGAGAGATGAAGTTTTAATAAATGTGTCTATAATAGTTCCATTTGAATGCTTAATTTTATAGATGCCTTCTCTATAAAGACCTGTTAAGCATCTTATAACTGAAGACTTTTTTACATCAGCCTCTCCAATTATAATATAAACGTTCCCAAGTTCCGGATTATTAATCACTCTAAAATCTCCCTTGCAGATATACTTAATTCGGTGGAGATGGATCATCTCCACAAGTTCTTTCACTTTCAAATGTCCCATATTTTTTTATAAATTTTTATCTGGCCAAGCTCATTATTTTTGCTAATTGATATCTAAGTATTCCCATTTATTAAATCTATATCTTCAAATTATAAATTGAAGATATATACACTACATACCTATCAATGGCAAACATGAACTGTCCAACTATCTTTTATTATCTCCAATATTTGTCATATATCATCTTTGCAATATTCCTTTTCATTTTGAAACATTGTTATCTATCCTTTTATTAAAGGCTTCTGTTTCTAAAGGAAATTCTTCTTCCATAAGATAATATATATAAAATCTTAAAAAT
>NZ_FXYI02000109.1:0-12556 GCF_900184915.1 Clostridium sp. HV4-5-A1G
GTATAAATAAGTATACTAATACAGAGGTTATAATATGAAATGGTTTATTAATATACATAAAATTAAAAAAAGGACTATTTTACTACTTCTGGCTTTACTTTATATAACTGTATTAATTTGCTTTGGAATTATCTATTGGGATATTGCAAATGACTCCAATGGAGAATTTTTTATATTTCAGAATGATATAAATATAGATAGAAAAATAGAGATTTTTAAAAGGAATTTGAATATTGAAGTATGTAGTAATGAATTAAAAAACAGCATAAAAAGCTTATTATTGTCCAGTGAATATAAAAGGCCTGTTGCAAAAGTGGAAACAGTAGATGATTCGGTCATCTCTGTCAACGTGTTTTCTTTTGAAAAAGTTTTAGGTTGGGAGTGGGCTGATTATTATTACTTGCTGTTTAAAAATGCAGGGATCACCCATATTGCCGTAAAAAATTTAGGCCAAGATAAAATAAGTGGAGGATTTGACAGCTATAAAATAAAGGTGGATTTTTATAAGATGACTGAAGATTTAAAAGATTTTAAGGGTTATCCGGAAAGCTATGATGATGATTTTAAAAAAATATTTACCAAGTATATGTGGGTGAATGAATATCCATTACTGTACAATGAGTTTCCTGGAAAGGGTTATTTTTATTATCCGTTAAATTTTTATTTTCCAGAGCTTGTAAAAAACTCTATATCTTTTTTAGATGGCAGTCCTCTAGTACTTAAATCAATAGTAGATGAAAATCTTAAATACCCACTGTGGAATTTTATGTATTTCAGTGCAGTGACTATGACTACACTGGGATATGGAGATATTGTACCTAACTCAACTATAGTACGTATTTTAGTTATGTTAGAAACTGTATTTGGGGTGACTATCGTGGGCATGTTTGCTTCATGTTTATTTTGGAACAAGGAGTGACGTCTAAAAATTTTATATGCATATATGTCTTTTATAAGTTTTTTAGACGTTTTAAAGATGTAATTAATTTATAATTATCGTAGATTTAACATTAAACGAGGGTTTAGGGGGAAGTTAAGATGTCAAAATTGGTAGAATGTGTCCCAAATTTTAGCGAAGGCAGGAATGTGGAAATAATTGAAAGCATTGTAGATGAAGTTAGAAAAGTTGAAGGTGTAAAACTCCTGGACTATTCTTCAGATAAAGATCATAATAGATCTGTAGTAACTTTTTTAGGGGCTCCAGATGAAGTGGAAAAAGCTGCTTTTAATCTCATAAAAAGGGCAGCTGAACTTATAGATATGAGAAAGCATAGAGGTGCACATCCTAGGATGGGTGCCACGGATGTAGTGCCATTTATACCGATTAAGGATGTCACAACAGAAGAATGTGTAGAAATTTCACAAAGATTGGGCAAAAAAGTGGGGGATGAATTGAGGATACCTGTTTATTTATATGAAGATGCTGCTAGCTGTGCAGAAAGGAAGAATTTAGCAAATATAAGAAAAGGCCAGTATGAAGGATTTTTTGAAAAAATAAAACAGCCTGAATGGAAACCGGATTTTGGACCGGATGAGATAAACGTGAAGAGCGGTGCAACTGTTATAGGTGCCAGATTTCCACTTGTAGCATATAATATAAATTTGGGTACTGATGATGTGGAAGTTGCCAACGCCATAGCTCGAAAAATAAGATACATAGGAGGAGGACTCAGGTATGTTAAAGCTGTAGGTGTAAAGGTAACGGAGAGAAATATAGTACAGGTATCTATGAATCTAGTAAATTATGAAAAGACACCTATTTATGCTGCCCAGGAAATGGTCAAAATGGAGGCAAAAAGATACGGCGTACCTGTAGTAGGAAGTGAAGTTATAGGTCTAGTTCCAATGAAAGCTCTGATAGATTGTGCAGAATATTATCTTCAAATAGAAAATTTTAATATGAGCCAGGTGTTGGAATCCAGAATAAGCGGATAAAGTGATTCTTAGGTTCAAATGGAGTTTTCTAATAAGGAATGTTTTTCTCCACCTGAACCTTTTTTGGAAAATTTTCGACTGCTGCCGAAAATCCTTCCTACCTATTTGATATCTCTATTTTGAACTTTGTACTTTAATTTTAAAAGTACATTGATCTCATAATCATCCAGGGATTTTTTTAAATAGTTAATTCCAATGTCGCAGTAGTAATTTATATCTTCACAGAGGTATTTTTGAAAAATACAATTTAAATTTTCATCTTTAAGCATTTTTGCTCGTATCGCAGCTTTAATACTGTATACGAGTCCTATTTCATGTGGGCTTTTTAGCATTTCTGAATGAGTATGAGCAGCTTTTAAATAACTTAAAGCTGTATCGAATTCATTTTCGTCTATTTTAAGTAGAGACATAAATGCTTCTGCTACAGAACGCCCCCAAACTAAATCAAAATGGTTGTATATTTTAAGTGAGCTGCTAAAATACTTTTTTGCAAGAGCGTAATCCCCCATGTCAAAAGCTGCTTCACCTGCGTTTATATTGAATATTGCACTGGTTGAAACTACCTTTTTTCTCTCACATATTTTAATAGCCTTATTGTAGTATTCAATGGCCTGGGAGAATTTCATGGAATATCTTCTTATTTCACCTATATAATTGTAAGCAGCTGCTATATTTAGTGCATATTTATCTGATATGGTGGTGTTTCTTTCAAGTATGTTTATGGATTTATTTAAGAGTTTTTCCGCTTCTACATAATTTCCGCACATATTGTTGTAAAGGGCTTTCAACCTAAATAGTACGGCTTTTTCATCTTCATGACCTTCAAATACAACAATGTTAAGTGCTAGGTTCACGTATGTAATCATGTCTTTTACATTATAGGCCTGAATACAATAATAGATCATTTGTTTATAGCCTTCAAGGGCATAGCTGGTATTTTTTATCTTAACTGCTTTATCTATCATAACTTTTATTATAGAAGTACCTTCTTTGTATTTACCTATTCGAATTAAATATCGTCCCTTCATATGAAGAAATGTGACTTCCAGAAAGGTAATTTCTTTAGAATAAGCTTGATTTTCGATTTTATTCAAGAGTTTCTCTATTTTGCTCAGGCTATTTAGGGCTTTTTCATCACTGAAGTATAAATTACTATATTTGGTGTTGCTGTAATAAAGTACCGGAAAAAGTTCATGGCTGAAGCTTAAATATACGTTCAGGCTTTTCATGCTGTATTTAAGTTCTTTTATATAATTACTGGCATGTGAAAAATGATATATTAATTTATAATAGGTATTCAAATCCTCTTTATTCCTGCTCAAGTTTTCTTCAAAAATATTACCTATTTTATTGTGAAGTATTTTTCTCCTAGCGAGAGATTGATTTGAATATATGAATTCCCCCATCTTTTGGTGGGTGAATTTTAAACTTATATTATCCTCACTTAAGATTTCTGTGAGTATGAATTTAGCTTCCAGTTCCTCAAGCATGTCCATTATTTCTAATTCATCTTTGTGCATCAGTCTTACCAATATATAAAGAGGTGTTTCGTCAAAAAACATAGAGCATATATTTAAAATTTTTCTTCCATTTTCGGATATGTCAAAATATCTGCTTTTTAGTATATCCTGCATTTTGGAAGACATTATATTTATATTTCCATTGGATTTTATTATATTCATGTATTCAGTTAGAAAAAATAAATTGCCCTCTGTTTCACTGTAGATTTTCTTTATCATTTTTTTACTTAAATTGTAGTTAGGGAGGGCCTGTTTTATAAAGCCTTCGGTTTCCCTGTAATCAAGTCTGTATAGTTCAATTATATTGAGTTTGTTGTGCATTTTCATGGATGTAACAAATTTATCTAATTCTTCATTTCTTTCTTTCCTGCAGGTGGCAAGTAAAATTATATTTTTATTTTCACTTAAAATTATGCTGCCTAATAGGGATAAGCTCATTGAGTCAATCCATTGAATGTCTTCAAATACCAGTAGAATTTTTTTCATGGCACCGAGTTTCTTAAAGACATTTTCTATTGCATTTATAATGACTTCATATTTTAAGTTATTATTGCTTTCTATAAGTTTTAAGTCCATAGAATAATTTTTATCAAATTGGGGGAAAAAACTACCTATTATGTTTTCACATCCCTGCGGCAGATTTACCTTATCCAATTTAATTATTTCAACCAAATCTGACATTATTGGATTCCAGGGTTTTAATATATATTCTTTTTCAAATTGATAGCAGCAGGTTTCGAAAATATATACGTTATTTTCTGATACGTTTTCCAAAAACTTTTCTTTGAGCTTTGTTTTCCCAATACCAGCTTCTCCTAGTATTAAAACGGATTTGGACTGTATATTATTGATAAATTTAAAATAATTGATCCTTAAGGATTTTAATTCGTTGTATCTGCCAAAGAAAAATTTTTGGGTTCTTGAGCTATTGTTTACATATCCTGTTCCCATTTTATTTAAAATTTCATTGAATAATTTTTTTGTCTCCTTGGAAGGTTCTACATTTAACTCTTTATTTAAAATCTCTGAAAGTTTATGATACGTTTCAATGGCTTTATTTGGTTTGTTGTTATTTATTAAACTGCACATCAATTTTCTATAGGATTCTTCATCAAATTCATCGACTTTTATCAACAGTCTACAATAATCTTCCATTTTATCATAGTTCCTGTTTTTATTTTCTAGAGATATTTTTACCTTGAGTCTATGTATGTATATCTGCTGAAGATAATCCCTGTATTGTGTCAGCCAGTTTTGAAAATTTTCTGCATTTTTTACATAAAATCCGGTTAAAAATGGATCTTTGTAAAGATTGATTTCATTTTTGTTTTTTAGAAAGTCAGTCACATCAGATTTTATACTTATATCTGGATTTATCATAACAGTTGATTTTCTCGGAGATATCAGCACTTCTAGGTTAAGCGTCTTTTTTATTTTGTATATGGCATTTCTCAGATTTTTCTTTGCAATGCTTTCTTCCTCGTCAGGCCACAATAATCCAGCTAATTTTTCCCGTGTACATTCTTTATTTATAAGTAAATAACAAAAAAGAGCCTGTGCTTTATTATAGGGAAATAAGATCTTCTTATGGTTTATGGTTACCTCAAAATTGCCAAACATTTTCACATTTATAAAATTCACTATATATCCCTTCTTCCGTTGAACAGACCATTTGATAGATACTTCAAATATATTATAACATAGTATTTAAATGAATTTAAATGTAAAGCGTCTTCAGTGTATAAAAAATATAAAACTTTTAAAATTGATTTTTAACTTAAATTGACTCTTTAGAGATGTATGAACGGTAATATATAATAAATGGATGAAACTATTTTTTGTTGATATTCAATTAATGCAATATTTGAATAACTATATGTTGATTTTACACGTAAACAGTTTAATCTTAGAAGGAGGAAGTATTATGATTGATAATCTATATATCAGTAAGTCCATGACTGTAAAGTTAGATGACGAACTGCCTGAAATGCCTAAATTTGTAGAGGGAATAAGGAGAGCTCCAAACAGAGGGTTTAATTTGTCGAGATCTCAAACTGAAATTGCTTTAAAAAATGCTTTAAGGTATATACCACCTGAATATCATGAGAAGTTGATACCTGAATTTTTAGAGGAACTGACTACAAGAGGAAGAATTTATGGATACAGATTTAGACCTGAAGGAAGAATTTATGGGAAACCAATTGAAGAGTATAAGGGAAATTGCATGGAGGGCAAGGCTTTTCAAGTTATGATAGACAATAATTTGGATTTTGAAGTTGGATTGTACCCTTATGAGCTTGTTACCTATGGCGAAACAGGAAGTGTATGTCAAAACTGGATGCAGTATAGACTTATAAAAAAATATCTGGAAGTTATGACTCGAGATCAAACACTTGTAGTAGAGTCAGGTCATCCTCTTGGACTATTTAAATCAAAGCCAGAGGCACCTAGGGTTATAATAACTAATGCACTTATGGTAGGCATGTTTGATAATGAAAAGGATTGGGAAGTTGCAGAGGAAATGGGAGTTGCCAATTATGGACAGATGACTGCTGGAGGTTGGATGTATATAGGACCTCAGGGAATAGTGCATGGTACTTTTAATACCCTACTAAATGCAGGAAGACTTAAACTTGGTATTCCAAATGATGGCGATTTAAGAGGTCATTTATTTGTGAGCTCTGGACTTGGAGGGATGAGCGGTGCCCAGCCTAAGGCTATAGAAATAGCAAAAGGTGTTGGAATAATAGCTGAAGTGGATAAATCAAGAATAGATACAAGGATTAAGCAGGGATGGATTAAAAGGTGCTCTTCAGATTTAAGTGAAATATTTAAAATTGTAAAGGATTACTTGAAGAGAAAAGAAAGCATATCCATTGCCTATTATGGAAATATAGTAGATCTACTGGAGTATGCAGTTAAAAACAATATAAAAATTGATCTGCTGTCGGATCAAACTTCTTGCCATGCTGCCTACGAAGGTGGATACTGCCCTCAAGGAATTAGCTTTGAAGAAAGGACAAGACTTCTAGCAGAAGATAGAGAAAAATTTCATGCTTTGGTAAATAAAAGTTTAAGACGTCATTTTGAATTGATAAAATCTCTAGTAGACGGGGGAACTTATTTCTTTGATTATGGAAATTCCTTTATGAAAGCTGTATACGATGCAGGTGTTAAAGAAATATCTAAAAATGGAATAGATGAAAAAGATGGTTTTATATTCCCATCCTACGTAGAAGATATAATGGGGCCTCAGCTTTTTGACTATGGTTATGGACCTTTTAGATGGGTTTGTCTAAGTGGGAAGGAAGAAGACTTGGTTAAAACTGATAGAGCTGCTATGGAATGTATAGATCCAGATAGAAGATATCAGGACAGAGATAATTACAACTGGATAAAGGATGCCGAAAAAAATCAGTTGGTAGTTGGCACCCAGGCCAGAATATTGTACCAGGATGCTAAGGGTAGAGTTGATATAGCATTGAGATTTAATGAAATGGTTAGAAAGGGCGAAATAGGGCCTGTTATGATGGGAAGGGATCATCATGACGTGAGTGGTACGGATTCTCCTTTCAGGGAAACTTCTAATATCAAAGATGGAAGCAATGTGATGGCAGATATGGCAGTTCAATGTTATGCAGGGAATGCTGCCAGAGGAATGAGCCTTGTGGCCCTGCATAATGGAGGTGGAGTAGGCATAGGAAAAGCTGTAAATGGAGGCTTTGGACTGGTGCTTGATGGAAGCTTCAGGGTAGACGGAATTATTAAGTCAGCCTTGAACTGGGATGTTATGAGCGGAGTTTCAAGGCGTTCCTGGGCCAGAAATGAGCATGCTATTGAAACTGTAATGGAGTTTAATAAAAACAATGTTGGAACAGATCATGTAACTCTTCCATATCTGGCAGATGAAGAAGCTGTAAAAAAAGCAGTGGGTAAATATTTTAAATAAATATATACTTGCTATTAGCTTGAAAAATGGAGGTAATTATTATGATAATTAAAAATATAAGCTGTCTTGTCACTTGCGCAGGAAATTGTCCGAAAATAAAAGAAAATTTAAAGGATGCAGGTATAGTTGATAATGGGTATATAATTGTAGACAAGGATAATATAGTTGAAGTTGGCAGTGGGGATGGATACAAAAAATACTTAGATTGTAATAGGCCTGTAATAGACGGCAGGGGCAAAACAGTAACTCCTGGTCTGGTGGACAGCCATACACATGTTGTATATGCGGGTTCAAGAGAAAAGGAGCTTTCCATGAAGCTCAAAAATGTAAAATATATTGATATACTTAAAGCCGGAGGGGGAATACTGAGCACTGTAAATAGTGTGAGAAAGACCCCTATGGAAAAAATTGAAAATGAGACAAAGGATAGATTGGATCGGATGCTTCTTCATGGAACTACTACTGTGGAAAGTAAATCAGGTTATGGACTGGATTTTGAAAATGAAATGAAAATGCTTCAAGTAAATAAAAATTTAAATAAAAAGCACCCTATGGATATAGTTTCCACTTATTTGGGGGCCCATGCTATTCCGGAGGAATTTAAGGATAATAGAGAGGGCTATATAGATTTCATGATAAATTCGGTGATACCATATGTAAGGGAACATAATATGGCTGAATTTGTTGACTGTTTTTGTGAAAAAGGTGTATACACTGCAGGAGAGGCGAGAAAAATTTTAGAGGCAGGAAAAAAAGCTGGACTTAAAGCTAAAATTCATGCGGATGAAGTTGAATCTGCGTCAGCAGCGGAATTAGCAGGTGAAATGAGGGCAGTATCTGCAGAGCACTTAGTATCTGCTTCTGATGAAGGTATCAAGTCTCTGGCTGATAATAAGGTAGTTGCAGTACTTTTACCTACTACATCCTTTTATCTGATGTTAAATAAGTTTGCACCAGCAAGAAAGATGATAGAAGAAGGGGTTATAGTGGCTCTGGCTACGGACTGCAATCCAGGTACTTCGCCTACGGAGTCTCTTCAGGCAACCATGACTTTTGCCTGCTTTGGACTTAAAATGCTTCCGGAAGAAATAATAAATGCTATGACCATAAATGGGGCAGCTGCAATTTCAAGAGAAAGTCAAATAGGCAGTATTGAAGCTGGGAAAAAAGCGGATATAACTGTATTTAATGCTAAAAGTCTAGATTATCTTATATATCATTTTGGAGTAAATGCGGTTGACACTGTAGTTAAGAACGGAGAAATTGTAGTAAAAAATGGAAAATTAGTGTACACTAATATAGTATAATATAACCGATTTTGATTGGAGAGGTAATCGATGTTACAGGATCTTAGATTAAAAGAATTTGTAGAGGAATTGGGATCAAGCTCGCCGGCTCCAGGAGGAGGAAGTATTGCAGCCCTTTCGGCCTCTCTGGCCAGTGCATTAGCTAGTATGGTATTTAACTTGACAATTGGGAAAAAGGACTACTTGAAATATGAGGATACAGTAAAGAATGCTATTGACTCTTCGCTGTATCAAGTGAATTTATATAGTAAAAAATTTTTAAATCTTGTGGAGAAAGATACAGAAGCTTTTCTGTCATTGATGAAGGCTTATAAAATGCCAAAAAATACGGATATGGAGATAGAATTAAGGAAAAATGCTATAAAGAAAGGTAATGATAGTTCTCTTGAAATTCCTCTTCAGGTGGCTGAAAGTGCCTATAGGCTGTATCCATATATATTTATTGCTGTAAATTATGGAAACAAAAATGCAATTTCAGATGCTGGAGTGGCAGCTTCTTTGGTAGAAACTGCAGTAGAAGGTGCTGTTCTTAATATAAAAATAAATATTCAAAATATTGAGGATAAAGATCATAAAGTGGATTTGAAAAACAAGTGTGATAATTTACTGAAAAAAAGCAGAGATGAAAAAGAAAAGATAATGAGAATTGTAGAGAGTAAATTAGAATAACACTCAATTGGCAAATGGCAGAGATCATAAGGGGGAAATAAAGATATGAAAATTGTTACTTTGAAGGGTGAAAATCTTACACTGGAAGAGGTTATAAATGTTGCATATTATGATTATAAAGTTGATGTGACTGAAGAAGTTAAAGAAAAAATCAACAGGTCGAGAAGAGTAATCGACGGAATAGTCAGCAGAAATGATATAAAATATGGAATTACTACGGGATTTGGCAAATTTTCTGACGTGATCATAACGGGAGAAGAGTGCAAAACACTTCAGAAGAACTTAATAATGTCCCATTCATGCGGCTTTGGTCGAAAATTTCCCAAAGAGATAGTAAGGACGATAATGCTGTTGAGGGCGAATAATCTGGCAAAGGGATATTCCGGAATAAGGTTAAATGTTTTTGAAACACTTCTTGATATGCTAAATAGGGGAGTACATCCATCTATTCCTGAGAAGGGTTCTTTAGGGTCTTCTGGTGATTTAGCACCTCTTGCACATATGGTATTGCCTATGATTGGCGAGGGAGAAGCTGAATTTCATGGAGAAATTTTACCGGGAAAAGAGGCTATGGAAAAAGCAGACATACCTATAGTTGAATTAGTAGCCAAAGAGGGATTGGCCCTTATAAATGGAACTCAGGTGATGACTGCGGTTGGCTCCCTGGCATTATACAAGGCCATAAACCTTTTGAAAGTAAGTGATATTACAGCAGCTCTTACCATGGAAGCTTTAAGAGGAATAAGAGATGCGTTTGACTTGAGGACACATAAATTGAGGCCTCATAAAGGTCAGGTACAGACGGCTAAAAATATACTTGCTTTGATACAGGATAGTTCTTTCATAACTAATCAGGGTGATCTTAGAACACAAGATGCCTACGCGTTAAGATGTGTACCACAGGTTCATGGAGCCAGCAAGGATGCTGTAAATTATGTTAAAGAAAAAGTGGAAATAGAAATAAATTCTGTTACGGATAATCCTATTATATTTGAAAATTCAGATGTGATTTCTGGAGGAAATTTCCACGGCGAACCTATGGCCTTGAGCTTTGATTTTCTTGGAATTGCAGTGGCTGAAATAGCTAATATATCTGAAAGAAGGTTGGAGAGACTGGTAAATTATCAGCTTAATGATCTGCCGCCTTTTCTCTCGAAGAACGGAGGACTTAATTCTGGATTTATGATTACGCAATATGCAGCAGCAGCTTTGGTATCGGAGAACAAGATACTTGCTCACCCGGCATCAGTAGATTCTATACCTTCTTCTGCAAATCAGGAAGATCACGTGAGTATGGGTACTATTGCTGCAAGGAAAAGCCTGGAAATCGTAAATAATACAGCCAGAGTATTGGCAACGGAATTGATGGCTGCATGTCAGGCTATAGATTTTAGAGACGGACTTAAATTGGGAAAGGGTACTCGAGAAGCATATAAAGCTGTTAGAAATAGGGTGAATTTCATAGAAAAGGATGAGATCATGTATAAGGATCTGGATAAATGTGAAGAGCTTATAACCAGTGGAGAGCTTTTAAAATTGGTGGAAAAGAAAATAAAAGTAGAAATATAATATTAAGAAATAAGGGGGATTGTATGTGAATCTATTGAGGAAAAAAACTGTGGAGGATTTTAGGGTTTCCGTGAAAAAAAGCGGGCTCAGAAAAAAATTGAATTATTTTGATCTTGCAGCTTTGGGAATTGGTTCTGTGGTTGGAACTGGTATATTTGTATCTACGGGGCAAGGAGCACAGTTGGCAGGTCCTGCTATTACAATTTCATTTGCCATAGCAGCTATTACAAGTGCACTTTGTGCACTTACCTATTCAGAACTTGCTACAATGTTTCCAGTAGCAGGGAGCACTTATTCTTATTGTTATGTAGCTTTTGGTGAGATTGTGGCATGGATTATCGGATGGAATCTAATGCTGGAATATCTTGTTTCTGGAGCAGCAGTCGCTTCTGGTTGGTCAGGAACTTTTGTTGGAGTACTGAAAGCCTGTGGTATTAATTTACCCTATCAGCTGACTAATTCTCCGTTGGCAGGAGGTATAGTGGATTTGCCTTCTATTATAATTGTGGCAATTATAACTTGGGTATTGTACATTGGAGTCACTCAGAGCTCTAAAGTAAATAATATTATAGTTGTTATAAAAGTGTTAGTGATATTTATATTCATATTTATCGGTGTAACACATATAAACCCTGCAAATTATCATCCTTTTGCACCTTATGGATTCAAGGGTATAATGTCTGGAGCCGCCATTATATTTTTTGCTTTTATAGGTTTTGATTCAGTATCTACTGCAGCGGAAGAAACGGCTAATCCCAAAAGAGATGTCCCTATTGGGCTTGCTATTTGTCTGGGATTGGTCATAGTATTGTATATAGCTGTTTCAACTATACTTACAGGAATGGTACCTTTTAAATCCATTGACTTAAATAATGCTCTTCCAGGAGCTCTTGCTAGAGTGGGCATTAACTGGGGATCTGCATTAGTTGGTGTTGGAGCTGTTGTTGGAATGATTTCAACTATTCTTGTAATATTATATGGGCAAATTAGAATATTTATGGTTATGGCAAGAGATGGACTACTTCCTGAAGTATTTTCTAAAGTGAATGACAAACACAGGACTCCGGGTACATGTACTATAATAACTGGAATAATAACTGCTATAATATGTGGATTTTTCCCTTTAACTGTAATTATAGACCTATGTAATATTGGAACACTGTCAGCTTTTTTATTTGTGTCTATAGGAGTTATTATACTGAGAAAAACCATGCCTGATGTGGAAAGAAAGTTTAGATGTCCAGCAGTCCCATTTACGCCAATTTTGACAATAATATTTTGTCTGTATCTCATGCTAAGTCTTCCAGGTGTTACTTGGGTTAGATTTGCAATATGGACGGGAGCAGGATTATTGGTGTATTTCATCTACGGTATGAGGCACAGTATATTAAATGATGAAAAACGTACTCTTAAAAATAAAAGCTAGTATAAAATAAAAGTTTGCTAAATTAAAATTATCTAAAAAGCACAGGTTTTGATTTCAAGTCAAAATCTGTGCTTTTTTAAAAGTTCAGAGATAAATTTTTTATTTTACATAAGATATTTACCAATGAAAATATTATGACAGCTGTTTAATTTACATTATAAATATTATGTAAATTAAAAAC
>NZ_FXYI02000110.1:0-12034 GCF_900184915.1 Clostridium sp. HV4-5-A1G
CATTTCATATTTAGTTTCATATATTTTATAATAATATCTAATATGATTATATCATTAAATAACAATATTTAAAACCTATATTGATAAATTTGCCAAAGTTCTCATATACAGATCTAATAGTATCTCTCAAATAAGTTTCATGTACATGATTTATGTTAACACAATTTTTGATAATGAATATATTATCATTGTAAAAGAATATAAGAGGTGAAAATAGTGTATTCAAAATTTGCTCCCTATATGAATCCAGAACAATATATGATCCCTTCCATGTTTGCAGCTGATTCAGGTAAAAGATTAGCACAGGCCTATGTGCCTATGCAGCCTTATATAGGCTTGCTTCCTTTAAATGTGGCACTTCAAAAAGGTACCGTATTTCCTAATCTGGTCATACCTTATCCAAATGATTAATATAAAATAGGAGGAAATAAATATGAAAGATGGTAAAAAATTATTAGATAAGATACGACAAGTGGAGTTCGCCGCAGTAGATTTAAATATTTATTTAGATAATTTTCCCGATAATAAAAAGGCTCTGGCTGATTATAATACCTTATCAAAACAACTTATGTACCTAAAAAGAGAATACGAAGCAAATTTCGGAATGCTTATTAATTTTGGATTTAGTCAAAGCGAATATCCCTGGTCCTGGACAAATCAACCCTGGCCTTGGGAAAGAGGAAACTAGGAGGTCACATATATGTGGATTTATGAGAAAAAATTAGAATATCCTGTTAATATTAAAAGTAAGGATATAAGAATGGCTAAATACCTTGTTGCCCAATACGGAGGACCCGATGGGGAATTAAGTGCTGCTCTCAGATATTTAAACCAGCGCTACACCATGCCTACAGGAAAAACTAAAGGTTTACTTACTGATATCGGTACAGAAGAATTAGCACATGTAGAAATCATAGGTGCTATGGTATATCAACTCACAAAAAATGCTACTGTATGTGAACTGGAGGAAGCAGGTTTAGGTGGACATTTTGTTCAGCATGGACGTGCACTTTACTGGCAAGATGCCAATGGCTTTCCCTGGACTGCCACCTATATAACCGCTACATCAGATCCGATAACGGATCTTCATGAAGACATGGCAGCAGAGCAAAAGGCCAGAACAACTTATGAGCATTTGATAACTTTAACGGATGATCCTGATATAATAGATGTGCTTAAATTTCTGTGGGCAAGAGAGATAGTCCATTTTCAGCGTTTTGGAGAGGCACTTGTACACGTTCAAGATAAAGCAGATTCTAAAAAATGCTTTTAAATTTCAGAACTGCCGGCATTTTTCAATGCCGGCTTGTTTTTTGAGTTCTATTTAGTTTATAAAAGCAAGCCCTTCAAAATCAGAGTGGCAACAATAGAGATAGCAATGCTCATTAGGGTGCCCACTAAGTATTTTTCAGCGAACTCCCTATCATTGAGTTGATTGAATCTGGCTAAACTCTTTGCAGTTAATACCAATCCAATAGTGGGTAATTGGTCCTGCAGTACCAATGTTGCTACAATAATCCGTTCAAGGATGCCTATGGTATATCCTGCATTATAATTCGTCACAGCATCTTCATCATCATTATTATTATATTCTTGGTTAGAAATATATGAAAGCATCTTTTTCACAGTAATTGCTGCAGGCTGCAGTATCACTAAATAAACCAGCATATAGACTATGCCATTATTGATACTCGCTTTTCCAAATGCATATAGAACCGATTGCAGAAATCCTCCAAGATGCGTGTCCAAATTGAAATAGCAAGAAACGACAAATATGATACCCAAGTGTAAAATCTGATCGAAAAAATAGCAAAAAATTTGAATATGTGCAGCAGCTTTCCTATCTACAAGAATCCTTACATAATCGATCACCAAATGTGATATGCCTATAATAACTGCCGCCCCTATAGCACTCCTGATATCAGTAGATATAAATAACATAGTTGTAATTACAAAGGCATAAATCCCACAATGTTTCAGCAACTTTAAAAAATGCTGCCGCTTTTCTACAGACATCTTTGATGACTGTAATACAAAATCTCCAATTAAATGAGAAATAACAAGTAATAAAGTTACCATTGTCTCTCCTCCGAAATATATTGATTCATTAATTTCAGGGCAACAATAGCTGAATTCCTCGCTTGATAGATATTACCCGCTCTTATGGATTTGTCCATGTTCTGTCTGCTTGTTCCCAACAATTTTGCCAATTTTGCCGGAAGTCCTTTGACTTTTCCGGAAGATACATAAAATTGCTCTTCATCAGCAAGGGCGTTTATAGGATTACATCCAAAGCTAAAATCCATTGGTACCGACAAAGGATATTTTTGAATGTTTCGACTGGATTTCCACCTGACATAATATCCAATTTGATTTTTTTGTGCAATTAAAGAATTCATCTCCTCAAAGTTGTTAAATTTAAGTGCACCATTTATATCAATAGGATACATCAATTCTGAAAGTAAAAATAGTTCATTTTGATATTGGCTCTGATTTTTTACAAGTATGGCTGCTGTACTTATAGCTGAATTAATATAAATATCATTCTGGCCCTTCGAAAACAGAAGGATAGAATATCCCAGAGAATCCTCCACATTATTGATGGCATATCGTGCATTATGGTATGCCGATCCGTCCTGTTCAGTAGAAATGCCGCTGTCTATCCTTACGCTCCACTCTCCTACACCAATTCCGGCCCGGATTTCAACAGGAAAAATCAGCATATTAAACAACCGAAGGTAGAGATAGGCAGCCTGAGGCGAAGAAAACAGCCCCTGCACCTCATCGCCGGCACTGAATACAACATTGAGTTCCAGTACATTAGCAAATATTTTGTTCAAAATCAAAATAGCATTTTTAATATAATTTTGGAGGTTAATCCGATCGAAATGCTCATAAGATCTTGATTTTTTTAAATCAATAATCAGAGCTGAGTATTTTTTCATATCCCTCACCTCAGATTAATTGTACAATATTCAAGAACAACATGCAACCATTTTGGGTTGCTATATGTATATGCAACCATTTTAGATTGATATATAATAATTTTTACCTTATTCTATCTAGCGTATAAATAATCATTCAGATTATTTATATATATGTTAAAATTGTCACTTCCATTACTTGTTTTAATCTTACTATATTTTACATTTCATATTTATTGCAAAAGGAAGTCTCACAGTTCTTAACTGCTTAGCTTCCTCAACTTAAATTTATTATTTCAATTTATTTACTGAACTGTCCGGCAATACACCAGTTCCTCCAAGTGTGTAAATGTTGGTAATGCCTTTTGAATTTACAAAACTCTTTATACTTGTCAGGCTTGTATTATTATCTGTAAGTATTATCGGAGATTGATATTTAGCTGAAAGTACACTGCCTGATATTGCGTCTGGATAGTCATTCCCATTTACTAAAGTTATATTTTTTGAACCTAAGTCAAACTCTTTTGCTATTGCCAGAGAAGTTTCATATCTGCTTGAACCTGCCAATCTAATTACGCTGGAAGAAGATAATCCTGCCGAGTTCTGTACTGCTGCTGCCACATCACTAGAAATAGCCCCAGTTCCTCCAATTATATAAACTTTTGAAGGTTTTTCAGTAGATAGATATGTTTTTACATAATCTGGTAGTGAATCATGTCTGGTTAAAAGTACCGGATAGCCCTTGTAAGAAGCTATGGAAGATATTGAAAGTGCATCCGGAAAGTTTTCTTCACTGGCTATTATTACTGGCGTACCTGCTTCAACTGAAAGCTCCTGTACTATCTGCTGTGCAGTTCCTTCTCTCGTTGCCCCTCCAAGTCGGACAATATTATCACTGCTGTAGCCCTTTGAAACAAACCAGTCTTTGAAGCTGTCAGGTACCACTCCTGTACCGCCCAGCAAATAAATGTGTCCACTTTTTGAAAGCTTGGAAGCTATGTAATCAAGACTGTCTGTACTGTCCTGCAATGAGCCTACAAGAAGAATGGGGCAGTCCAGTTTCTTAGCCAGCGTTGAACCTGCCAATGCGTCTGCAAAACCATATCCATAGGAAATTACAACATTATCAAGAGTTCCGGTACCTACATACTGTTTTGCTATAGCAAGAGATGTCTCAAAGCGGTCTTTTCCTGCAAATCTTGCTGTAGTAATATTGGAATTAGTAGGGTCTGTTGGATTAGTAGGATCATCGTTGCTACCTCCAGAACCATCTTTTAAATGCCCAAATTCATCATATTTACTTGGGTCATAGGTGGAATTACTAAAGTTTGCTGGTTCATCACCTGTTATTGGTCCATAATGTACAAATCCACTATCTTCATTAGTAGTGCCGACATGTACTGTTCTACCTTTAGTATCTAATAAGTCAGAATAAACCACAGCATATCCGTTTTCATCTGGTACTACTGGTGTATTTTTTCTACTCCAGTTTATATATTGACCATTGTTATCTGTTGAAACATTTCGGTCTAGAAATGGCTTAGGATTCATAAAGTCTGCATTATTAGTAGTATACCTTGCTAAATATGGATAATATTCATACTGATCAACTCCTGCTTCCATTGCATTATTAAAATAAAAAAATTTGCCGTTAAGAAATGATAGTTTAGAATAAATTCTTTCTAACGTACTATTTTCATTTATGTACATTTTACGAATTTCAATAAAGCTATCAAATACACCTTCATCTGATTTGTACTGATAATGATATATTTTACCATCTAAATTAAATTTACTTATCTCTGGAATTACACCGCCAAAATCATTTAATGTGAGCATATTAGGTGCTGCTTCTACTTTATAAGGAGAGGACATTGCTTCTTCATAAGTCATACTTTCCGACATCCTAGCAGGCGTTGTAATACCTTCACCAACCTGCCCTGTAGCTGTCTGTAATGGTGCTTTCTGTGCCTTATTTCCATCCTGTATAGTTTCATCTACAGTTTCATCATATGCGTAAACCTTATTGCTTAGGTTTTCAGCAGTAGTATATTGTGGTGCTACAAGTGGTGTAGCCAATATTCCTAATGTCAGCAATAAGCTAACTATTTTCTTTCTGTTCATCTTTACCAACTCCCTTTTATTATATGAATTACATAAGAGGCTAACACTTAGTCTAAATACTCTCCTATACATCTGAAATATGTCTAGCTAGTTTCCTGTTGGCGAGGTCTCGGGTATCTTTGATAGATCGTATGCAAGATGCCTATACATATCTAGGTTGTATACTGGTAATATTCCCGCTGTATTCTCTATAGTATTATCTGATATAGCACCAGTGCCTCCCAAGAAAGTTATTTTTGCTTGATTAGCGTTTAACCTAATTACATATTCCCTAGACTGGATTACAAGTCCATTATCTGAAAGAATTATTGGTGCATTATTTTCTGCTGACAATATACTTCCCGATAGTGCATCTGGATAGTCCAAACCACTTGCTACAGTCACATTTTGACTATCAGCAAAGAACTTTTCTCCTATAAACTTTGATGTTTCATATCTGTCATTTCCATTAAACCTCGTTATCTTATCATCGGATAATCCCGAATATTGCTTTATTTGACTAAGAACATTCTTATCTACTGCACCAGTTCCACCTGCAACATAAACCTGAGATGGTTTAACCTTTGCCAAATAATCTTTAGCATAGTCTGGCAGATTATACGATGTAGTAATTACTATTGGATAGCCTTTTGAAGCGGATACAGGCGACATGGATAGTGCATCTGGGAAGTTTTCTCCATTTGCTATAATAACCGGAGTACCTGTTATTACATTCTCATTTTCTGCTATCTTACTTGCTGTCTCATATCTATTTGCACCACCAAGCCTTACAATATTACTTTCTGAATATCCATTCGCAATAAACCCGTCTTTTATACTATCTGGGACTGCACCTGTGCCTCCGAGGATATATACATGACCGTCTTTTGACAATTTTGAATAGATATAATCCAGTGTCTGCTTGTTCTGCTCTGCACTTCCCAAAAGGAATATTGGCGAATTTAATTTCTTTGCCAGCATTGAACCTGTAAGAGCATCTGCAAAACCATAGCCGCTAGTAAGTACAACATTATCTAACTTCTTATCTCCTACATACTGTTTTGCTATATTTAAGGAAGTCTCAAACCTAGTCTGACCGCCTATTCTGGTATTATCAATCTGCGTCTTAGTTGTCTTTTCTCTGTTTTCATCGTTATATATAGAATAATTTAGGTTATTCTGGTCTTTGCTTGGGTCATTGCATCCTATGACATCGACTTTATGTTCATCTAACTGAACACCAATTTCTTGTTGCATCCAATATCCTACCTCGTACAGACGTAACGGAGAACCAACCATTTGATTAGCATAAAAATCTGTATATTTATTTACATACGGTTCATATCCTTCTGTGTCAAGGCCCTTAAACATACCTCCCCATCCACCGTGATAATAACCGTCAGTACCTACACTATAACTAGCTACTTCTTTACAAAGCTGACCATATTGGTCTATATAAAGCCTATTTAAATAGGATATCATAGTACCATCACTGAAATTAAATCTGACTATTGCACCTGCATAATTAAGATTCATAAATTCATTATTTAATACAGTAACAGCAACATCATTTATATATGAACCAGTCTTAGTATACTGCATTAACCCATAATTATGTGTAGCATCTACATCAATTACTTTATATTTACTTAATATTTTATTTACTTCACCAGCTTTTTTACCTGCAATTTCTAGGTTTAGAGGTGTTAGCGTTCCGACATACCCTGCTGCTGTAAGGAGTGGCATCTTTTCTCCCAATGTCCCATATCTTGTATCATAATCCATAGCTTGTAAAAATCCTGGATTTCCTACTTCTTCTGCCTTAACACTTGTTATACTACCTAAGCTAGATATCAATAAACCAGCACTTAATAGAATTGCTGTTAGCTTTCTTCTGTTCATCTTACATTTCACCCCTTTTTTCGAGTTATTTCTTGTTGTTTTCTATATTGTAATACTTTATTAACACGTTGTCCATTTATTTCACATTATAGATACAGTTGGAATAAACAGTCACATTCTGAGACATAAAACCCATTACCCATAAAATAAGACAAAATAAAAAAGTGCCACAAGCCTATAACATTTTTACTGTTTAGACTTGTAGTACTTTAAGCATATTACATCATATAATTTTCAATATCTGTCTAACAATTTTGGTGCGAAAGACGGGACTTGAACCCGTACGATTTTACTCACACGCCCCTCAAACGTGCGCGTCTGCCTGTTCCGCCACTCTCGCATACAATAAGTATTATAATGGGTTTTTACATAGTTGTCAACCAAAATTGCAGAAATTTACGAGGAAAATCACTCCTGTCAGCTCTACCATATAAATACTTGTAGACTTTATAGCTAACTTCAACCTTTTTGATATACTTATCTGTCTCCTTAAAAGGTATATAGTGAAGATTCTCCCCATCTGCTGAATGTTGAGAGTCTTTCAACCATTTTTGCACATTTCCCCTTCCTCCATTGTAAGCAGCTAGAACAAGCTTCATATTGCCATCAAACTCTGTGCTCAAATCCTTCAAATACCAGCATCCCATTTTAATATTAAATTCCGGATCATTTAACATGTCTTCCCTAAAACTTCTTATATCCATTTTCTCCGCTGCCCATTTTGCAGTATCTGGAGTTATCTGCATAAGACCTATGGCATTTTTGCTGGATCTGATATCTGCTTTAAAATTGCTTTCCGTTTTAATTACAGCCATCACAAAATATGGATCTAAGTTATAATCTTTAGAGTACTTTACTATATAGTCTGAATATCTTAAAGGAAAATAGTATCTTACAATG
This sequence comes from Clostridium sp. HV4-5-A1G, assembly GCF_900184915.1. Classification (NCBI taxonomy): domain Bacteria; kingdom Bacillati; phylum Bacillota; class Clostridia; order Eubacteriales; family Clostridiaceae; genus Clostridium; species Clostridium sp. HV4-5-A1G. Next base: position 7,830 of record NZ_FXYI02000110.1, read on the forward strand.
TTCTTTGCATTTAATACTGCCATTGCCACTATCATAATTACTACTATTTTGCTTATAAATTTCAATCTCATCTATGCCCTAAATATTATTTTAAGGCACTTCACCCCCTAAAATTTTATATTGAGCTTACTAAATATTTTTTCTAACTGTCTTCTGGTGTTCTCCAATGTGCCTGAATTATCCAATATAAAATCTGCATATTTTTTCTTTTCTTCTAAAGACATCTGTGAATTTATTCTCTGTATTACCTGAGGCTCTGTGAGTTTATCTCTCTTTTCCACCCTTTGTATTTGGACCCTTTTATTTACCCAAACCAATAAAACCAAGTCTAAGTTTTTATGAAATTGATTTTCTATAAGGGTAGCTCCGTCTACTATACATATCTTTTCATTGTCTTTTTCCAGTTTATTCATGTTATTTAATATTTCTCTTTTGATAAAGGGTATTATAATATTTTCGTATTTTACCCTTTCACATTCATGTGAAAATATATAATTTCCAAATTCTTTTCTCTTAAGTTTTTTTGAACTATCTATATATCTTTCTCCAAAAATTAATTTTATATCGTCCATTATAGCAGGATATTTTTCAATTACATTTCTGGCTATATCATCTGCATCTATTATTTTTATACCTCTTTCCAGGAGCATACTGGAAACAGTACTTTTACCACTGCCTATTCCTCCTGTAAGGCCTATTTTAATCACAGCAACCCCTCTTTTATCTATATTTACTTGGCTTCATACCAATTACTGCCCATGTTTATGTCCACCTCTAGGGGAACTTTTAAATCCAATACATTTTCCATTTCCATCTTCACAATATTCTTTACTCTTTCAAGCTCCTCTTTGTATACATTTAAGATCAATTCATCGTGTACCTGAAGTATAAGTTTACTTCTTAGATGTTCCTTCTCTAATCTTCTATACACATTGACCATAGCTATCTTTATAATATCCGCTGCACTTCCTTGAATAGGAGTATTCATAGCAAGTCTTTCTCCCAAGGCCCTTACTATTTTATTAGAAGACTTTATCTCAGGTATAAATCTTCTCCTATTCATAATCGTAGTAACATAAAAATTCTCTCTAGCTTCTTTCACTATATTGTCCATATATAATTTAACATTAGGATATCTTTCAAAATAAGTATCTATATAGAGTTTAGCTTCTTTTCTGGATATATTTAAACTTTTACTCAGGCTAAAATCACCTATACCGTATACTATACCAAAGTTTACTGCTTTTGCATTGCTTCTTTGAACAGGTGTAACTTCATCTATTGGTACTTTAAATACTTCTGAAGCAGTTTTAGTATGAATATCACTGTGATTTATAAATGCACTTATCAAATTTTTATCATCTGCAATATGGGCAAGTACTCTAAGTTCTATCTGAGAATAATCAGCTGAAAGTATAACACATTCCTCATTATCGGGCACAAATATTTTTCTTATTTCTCTGCCCATTTCATACTTTATAGGTATATTTTGAAGATTGGGTTCTGTACTTGAAAGTCTTCCAGTAGTAGTCACTGTTTGATTGAAACTGGAATGAATTTTGTCATCCTCCTCTATAACAGTTTTAAGACCCTCAATATAGGTAGAATACAATTTAGTCAGTTGTCTGTAATACATTATATTTTCAATTATAGGATGTTTCCCTTTCAGTTTTTCCAGCACTTCCGCATTAGTGGAATATCCTGTTTTAGTTTTTTTAATTACAGGTAGATCCAGTTTCTCAAAAAGTATTTTGCCAAGTTGTTTGGGAGAATTTATATTAAACTCTTCTTCAGCAAGAGAATATATTTGATTTTGCACTTTATCTATTTCCAGTTTAAATTTATCTTCCTGCTGTAAAAGTCTATTCCTGTCAACTTTAAATCCCTCATATTCCATAGATGCAAGTACAGGTATAAGAGGCTGTTCCACTTCATAAAGAAGTTTTTCCATATTTCCCTCCTCTATTTTCTGTCTTAATACAGAATAAACTTTTTCAAGCGCAGCCGTTTCTTTTACAAAAATATCTTTATCTTCCTCTGAAATATCCACTGCTGTATACTCTTTAATAATATCCAAAAGTTCATAATTGGACTTGGATGAATCTATAAGATATGCTGCTATCTTTATATCAAATTTTATTTTTGAAAGTTTTATACCCATCCTATGCAATATGCTGCAGGGAGATTTTACATCATAACTGATCTTATACAAGTTGGGGTTCTCAAATAGAGCCTTCATTAATTCAACAGTGTCATCCTCGTTCTCATCATATAATTTGCTCACATCTATCTCAAAATTTTCTTCCCCTGAATTTATAAATATTTTATCTATGAAATTTTTAGAATATGTTTTGCCGTTGACTACATTAAAATTTATATACAATAAATTGTCTTTTATTTTTGAACCTGACAGATAATGCACAAAATTTTTTAACTTATTTAAATCATCTACATGATTGACTTTTACTCTATAATCCTGTGTCTTACATATTTCATCCTTCTCTCTCTGCTTTGAACCCGGTATTTTGTTTATGAGAGATTTAAATTCAAGTCTTTCAAATAATTTTTTTAATCCTTCGGCATCATATTGTTTCTTCGATTCAATGGAACTTAAATCCATTTCTATGGGAACATCTGTGACAATAGTAGCAAGTTTTTTGCTAAAAGCAGCCTGTTCCATATATTTTTTTAAATTTTCCCTCAGTTTTTTACCACTGATATTATCTATATTCTCAAATACATTTTCTATGCTTTTATATTCTCTTATTAATTTAAAAGCAGTCTTCTCACCTACGCCAGGAACACCAGGTATGTTATCCGAGCTATCTCCCATAAGCCCTTTAACATCTATGAATTGCGTAGGAGTTACACCGTACTCTTCTACCATTCTGCTCCTATCATATATTTCCTTTTGTGTAATTCCCTTTTTAGTTATGATTATTTTAACCTTATCTGTAGCCAATTGAAGGGCATCTCTATCCCCTGTAATTATATATACCTCTATGCCTTTATCTTCAGCAAAAACAGATAGTGTTCCCATCAAATCATCTGCTTCAAACCCATCTATTTCAAAAATATTTATGGACATCATATTTAATATTTCCTGTATTATAGGAAATTGCTGTGATAATTCAGGAGGCATTTTTTTTCTTCCAGCTTTGTATTCAGTATACTTATCATGTCTAAAAGTAGGTGCACTCTTATCAAAAGTGCAGACTATATAATTGGGTTCGATCTCCTTTTTCATTTTTAACAACATATTTAAAAAACCATAAACTGCATTGGTATGTACTCCCTCCGAATTAGTTAGATCCGGCAGCGCATAAAATGCTCTGTTCATCAAGCTGTGACCATCTAATATCAACAGTTTTTCATTATCCATCAAATTACCTCCAAAATCATTTCCTCAATTATTTACTATCAATTTTGAGTTGTCAACTATTATATAATATCACCCTTATTATAAATTAGAAACAAGATAATGTAAATTTAAAATAATCCTAACTTAAAAGCTAGGATTATTTTAAATTTAACAGTTCATCCCATTTTTTTAGTTTACCACCATATAGTCTAAAAAAATGATTTTTATAGGATTCCCTTATGATATTATCATTTATAAAGTTTTTATTATTTAAATAATCTTCAAAATCATAAACACACATAAAAGATGCCCTAGTACCTAAAATTATATTTGATATATTTTTATCAAAATATAAGAAATCTTCAGCAGAGGTTCTTGAAATCACATAGCCAATTTGCATAATGAACCTTGCCCCTGTATAACCTTTCTCAATATTTTGCCCTATACATTTTGAAAGCTTTACTTTTACTTTTCTCAATCCCATTTTCTTATAGTAGTCCATCATATTAATTACATCAAAATATTCTATATATTTATTGTATTCACCTAGGTACTCTAATAATTTAAAATATATTCTATCTTCGGTACAAATATAGATTTTTTCCCCTTTGTCAGCGCCATCTTTAATATATCGATGCATATTTACGATCAAATGTCCTAATCCACAATAGTAAAATGAAGAATGATATCCAAAAATATTACTGTTAACCATAATTATTATCCTCTTCAAATAGATTTATTATTTATATATTCTACATAATATGTAAATACTAATGTCTCTTATAAAAATCTCCGAGCCAACGAGACCGTACTAGATATAGTATTCAGTCTTCTTCTTGAAAAA
>NZ_FXYI02000111.1:0-11936 GCF_900184915.1 Clostridium sp. HV4-5-A1G
TTATATAATTGTATTTTACCCATATAATAGTAAAAATTATTCTTTAATATATAACAAATTTAGGTACATATATATTATGAAACATCATAAGACAGTAATCATCACTCATTCCAGATATATAGTCCGCCACTCCCCTGTAAACTCCTTCTCTTTTCACAATATCCAGATAAAATTCAGGCATTTTATCTGGATATTTGAAAAAGTAATTAAATACCTGTTCCAGTACAAACTTAGCTTTATCTCTTTCAGCTTTTAATATATCTCCCTTGTATATTCTTTCAAACATGAAATTTCTAAGAACGCGAAGTGCACTAAATACTTCATCACTAAGAGCTACTTGTTCCGTCCCGTTTTTAATATTTTTCAGAGTAGTATATATACAGTTCTTTACGAGGGTATCTATTCTATTACTGTTAGTGCGTCCCAATACTTTTATGGCAATATCCGGTATATCTTTTTCTTCCAGCATCCCAGCCCGTATGGAATCATCTATATCGTGATTTACATAGGCTATTTTATCACTATATCTAACTACCTGTCCTTCTAGAGTGCAAGCTTTTGATTTATCTGTGAAACCACTGTGATACAGTATTCCATCCAGAACTTCTCCTGTAAGATTGAGGCCCCTGCCCAATTTTTCTATTTTAGTAAGCACTCTTACACTGTTCTCATTGTGCTTGAACCCTTCCGGCAAGAGTTTATCGAGAAGTTCTTCACCGCTGTGAGCAAAAGCTACATGTCCAATATCATGACCCATAGCTATAGCTTCTATTAGATCTTCATTCAGCCCTATGCCCTTGCCTATTGTCTTTCCTATCTGATTTACTTCCAGCGTATGAGTAAGCCTAGTTCTATAATGATCTCCCGGTGTTTTTATATACACCTGAGTTTTATGTTTAAGTCTTCTAAAGGACTTGCTGTGTATTATTCTATCCCTATCTATCATATAATCAGTCCTAATAGCGTCTTTTTTCTCTTTAATATTTCTCCCCATTGTTTTAACAGAAAAGGCAGCCTGAGGTATTAGTATCAACTTTTCCTTGTTTTCTATTTTTTCTCTTATATTCATATAACCACCTCATGAATTTATTCTATCCCACCATTAAAAACTCCTTTTTTTAGTGAAAATGTATAATATGAAGAAAGCTTTAATATTATTATAGAGAAAGAACTTTTAAGGAGTTTTATATGGATTTATTATCTGAAGAAAACGTAAAAAAATACGTTCTGCCCCAATATAATATGGTAAACGCAGATATATCTAGAATTAAATTCAAAGATACAGACAAGCAAAGAGCTGTATACAAAATAAATTATTTAAATAAAAGTTATTGTCTAAAAAAAGTATATTTCGATGAGAGCAATTTGCTTTTTGTATACTCTGCCATAGAATGGCTTTTTAGGCATGACATTAGAGTCCCCAGAATATTGCCTACAATTCACAGAGAACGATTTGTAAACTACAAAGAAATGCTCTTTATAATGACTCCCTGGATAACTGGCAGCAAATGTGACTATGACAACAACAAGCACTTATTACATGCAATTTCTAATTTATCCAAAATGCACAGTGTAAGTAAAAATTTTGTTCCAATTGATGGGAGTACCCAAAGAGTAAACTTTGAAAATATATATATATCTTTTCAGAAACATTTAAATCAGCTTCTAAACTGCTCAAATTTAGCTTTCAAATATAATGATAAATTCTCTGCACTATTTTTGCAGAACTTTGAAATTAATTTTATACTGGCAAAAATATCAGCCAGAATATCCTCTACTATTGATTATAAAAATTTAAGCACTTGCTTATGCCATTTAGATTACGTAAATAAAAACATAATATTTGATGAAGAGGACAACATCTGGGTAATTGATTTTGACAAATGCAGCATGGACTACTGTGCCCATGATATATCCTATTTTTTAAGAAGGTTTTTAAAAAGAACCACTACCAACTGGAGGTTAGATAGCACTATATCCTGCCTTGAACTATATGAAAAAATTTTTCCATTAACTTTAGATGACTATAAATACATTATCTCTTATTTATCTTTTCCTCAAAAATTTTGGAAAATATCCAGAGATTACTACAATAATATATTAAAATGTAACCACAATTCCTTTTTTTATTTATTAAAAAAAGCTTCCAGCAATTGTATCAATCAGCTTGAATTCACAATAGAGTTTGGAAAATACGTTGAAAAAAAATTCAATATCAACTGTAAATTGTAAGCTATAAATTTGATAAATATCCAAACATTTGTAAAGCCGATCTTTCCATAAAAAGTGGTAAGATCGGCTTGATATTTTTATTATCTCGGATTTCTCACCTGAGCCTGGGCAGCAGCCAGTCTCGCTACAGGTACCCTAAAAGGTGAACAGGAAACATAATCAAGTCCAACATCATGGAAAAATTCTACAGATGAAGGATCTCCACCATGTTCGCCACACACTCCAAGGTGTATATCAGGTCTAGTCTTCTTTCCTAACTTTACAGCCATTTCTATAAGCTTTCCTACTCCAATTTGATCTACTTTCTGAAATGGATCAAATTCATATATCTTCTTATCATAGTAGGAGTTCAAAAACTTGCCTGAATCATCTCTTGAAAATCCAAAAGTCATCTGAGTCAAATCATTGGTGCCAAAAGAGAAGAACTCAGCTTCAGTTGCTATTTCATCAGCAGTAAGTGCAGCTCTTGGAATTTCTATCATGGTTCCCACTTTATATTTTAGTTCTACTCCGCTATTTTTTATTATTTCATCTGCTACTTTTACAACTGTATCTTTGATATATTTCAATTCTTTTAACTCTCCTATGAGAGGTATCATTATCTCCGGTACTATATCATATCCCTTTCTCTTCTTTACATCTACAGCAGCCTCTATAATAGCTCTAGTCTGCATTTCCGCTATTTCAGGGTAGGAAACAGTAAGCCTGCAGCCCCTATGTCCCATCATGGGATTGAATTCATGAAGAGATCCTATAGTGTCCTTCAATTCCTGGAAGTCTATACCCATTTCCGCAGCCAAATTTCTTATATCATCTGTATCTGTTGGCAAAAATTCATGTAATGGCGGATCCAAAAATCTGATCGTCACAGGTCTTTCCTCCATAGCCTCATATATACCGACAAAATCCTCTTTTTGTCTCGGTAAAAGCTTATTCAGTGCTCTTCTTCTCTGTTCCTCTGTCTTGGAAACTATCATCTCTCTCATTTCTGGTATTCTATCCTCATCAAAGAACATATGCTCTGTCCTACAAAGTCCTATTCCCTCAGCTCCAAATTCAACTGCCTGTCTGGCATCCTTTGGAGTATCAGCATTGGTTCTAACTCCCATCTTTCTTATATCATCAGCCCAGCTCATAAATGTACCAAAATATCCAGATATTTCAGGTGACACCGTTTTTATAGGCTCTCCATATACATTTCCTGTACTTCCGTCTAATGATATGTAATTCCCTTCTTTATAGATCTTGCCTGCTCCTTTAAAAGTCTTTGTCTCTTCATCTATTATCAGATTACCGCATCCAGCCACGCAACAAGTTCCCATACCCCTAGCTACCACAGCTGCATGAGAAGTCATTCCACCCCTTATTGTAAGTATTCCTTCTGAAGCTGCCATACCTTCTATATCCTCGGGGGATGTCTCTAACCTTACAAGTATTACTTTTTCTCCCCGATCATGATGTTTTTTCGCATCCTCTGCTGTAAAATATATTTTTCCACAAGCAGCTCCCGGAGATGCCGGAAGTCCCTTTGCTATTACAGCTGCTTTCTTGAGCTCATCCTTATCAAAATTCGGGTGAAGCAGTGTGTCAAGTTGTTTAGGTTCAACTTTAAGGATGGCCTCCTTTTTGCTGATAAGACCTTCCCCCACCATATCCACTGCTACTTTAAGTGCAGACTGTGCGGTTCTCTTCCCATTTCTAGTTTGAAGAAAATATAATTTTCCCTGTTCTATGGTAAATTCCATATCCTGCATATCTTTATAGTGATTTTCCAATTTCTGGGCTATATTCATAAATTGAGAATAACATTTTGGAAGATCTTCTTTTAACTTTGTTATAGGCTGTGGTGTTCTTATTCCTGCAACTACATCTTCCCCCTGCGCATTTATAAGATATTCACCAAATATAGACTTCTCCCCTGTAGCAGGATTTCTTGTAAATGCCACACCAGTACCTGAAGTTTCTCCCATATTTCCAAATACCATAGATTGTACATTTACAGCCGTACCCCATTCACTTGAGATATCGTTTAATCTTCTATACACTATAGCTCTCAGATTATCCCAGGACCTAAATACAGCAGTAATAGCTTGTATTAATTGTTCCTTAGGCTGTTGTGGAAAGTCACTTCCCATTTCACTATTGTAAATTTTCTTAAATTTCACAATTATTTCCTTTAAATCAGATGCATCTAAGTCGGTATCATATTCAAGATTCCTTGCATCCTTTACTTCATCCAGTATATCCTCAAATTTTCTTTTTTCAATTCCCATAACTACATCTGAAAACATCTGAATAAATCTTCTATAGGAGTCATAGGCAAATTTTTCATTTCCCGTAAGTTTACTTAATCCCCTGACAGTGTCATCGTTTAAACCTAAATTAAGTATAGTATCCATCATTCCAGGCATGGAAACCCTTGCTCCTGATCTTACAGAAACTAAAAGTGGATTTTCTATATTTCCAAATTTTTTACCTGTTTTTTTTTCAATTTTTTCAAGTGCGGCATAAATTTCATCCACAATGCCCCTGGATATGATCTTACCGTCTTTATAATATTTTGTACAAGCTTCTGTAGATATGGTAAAACCCTCTGGAACAGGTATGCCGATATTTGTCATCTCTGCCAAATTGGCACCTTTTCCGCCAAGTAGATTTCTCATACCAGCATTTCCCTCATTGAAAAGATAAACATACTTTTTGTCTGCCATATAGAACATCCCCTTTTTTATAAAATTTAGCATGTTTTATATATACATCAACGAATAAATTATTCCGTATACCAATCTATTTGTTTTCCCCTATTTTTACAAAAAGCCTTGTTATATTTGTCTTTGAAACTTTACCTACAATTTTAAGCACTTCATTATTCAACCTGTCTCGAGATTTTTCTACCACTGGCAAACTATCCACTTCATGCTCCATTATCTTTTTAGCTGCCATGTAAGCAACATCATCCTTTTCAACAAATATTATATTTGGCATTCTGGTCATTATTATTCCCACAGGTATTTTATGCATATCGGTACTTCCAATAGCTATCTTCAAAAAATCCTTCCTGGAAACAGCACCTATAAGAAGCCCTTTATTTTCTATAAACAAAGTGCCAACATCATTCAAAAATAAGTATACTATGGCATCATAAACGGTAGTATTCTCATCCACTACTACTGGTTTTGACATTATATCGCTTACTTTTATATTCATTATATAATCGTATATAAGGCTATGGGAAGGTTTTTTAGAATATATATATCCTACCTTAGGTTTTGCCTCCAATATGCCCGTCATAGTAAGTATAGCTAGATCTGGTCTAAGTGCTGCCCTTGTGACATTTAATCTAGATGCGAGCTGCTCACTTGTTATGGGTGCATTATCCCTTACTAATTTTATTATTTTCTCTTGTCTCGGTGATAATTTAATAATATTCACCCTCTCTCTTTGTAGTAAAGTCAATAATTTCTGCAGATATTCACTAAGAGGAAATTTAACATTAGTATTTAAGCTACAATATTACAAAATTATTATACCACATATATATTAATGAATAGTATATGTTTTTTTATTTTATCCAATATTATGAATAAATCTCAAATTTATATACTATTCATTATATGTTTTAACACTAATTGTATTATATAATTCTAATTTTTATCCTTATCAGTATCTTTCTCCTGTCCATTTTCATCATCATCTATATCATCAAATTTTACAGTATATTTATATGTGTTTTTATCCTGCTTGTCATCTTTGTGTTTGAATTTATCCTTAACTGAAGATGCAGCATCAAACACCCTATCCTTCATTTCATTTACAGTACTCTTCATTCCGCCTTTTATTACCTTATTCACCACTTCTACAGTTCCATCATCTTTCGTTATCTCTATAGTCACCTGTGTAATCACTGCAGTCAATATCCCTATAGCTATAAGCGGCGGCCATACAAGAGCTGTCAAAGTTGCTGCAATACCTGCATTTACAGGAATGTCAACTACCACCTTATCACCTTTTTTTATCTTTACTCTATTTACATTGCCTTTTTTCACTAAATCCTTCAGCCATTCCAAAAATTCATCCTTAGTGGTGTATAAACTATCCTTGGCCGATTTTTTATTTTGCTCTATATATATGAGAGCATCAACCACATTTCCTTCACAAACTTCTAATGCCTCTTTTGCCTCAGAATAATTTACCCCTGTTCTCTCTCTTATAATATCAATTTTTTCCAATGTTATCTCACTCATGTTTTTCTCTCCTTTTAGATTTTATTTTTCTCAAAATTTTTAAGATACCTTAAAGTGTCAAGACTTTTAGGTTTCCTAAAATAATTTTGGGAAATAACCAGGTTCAAAACCTTATACAGTTCTTTCTTTACTTTATCAGACAATACAACTTTATATACATTTTCAAGAGAAATCTTTGACAAATATTTAAGTGCACTGCCAGTGGCATAATCTATATGCAAACCATTGATCTTTTTACATTTATCGCAGACACCTCCTGAATATTGAAAACTGAAATAATTAAATGAAGCCATCTTTTTTCTACATATACAGCAGTAATCAAAATTCAACTCATAGCCTGTGGCCTGTAAAATTTTCAACTCAAATGATCTGGCTAGAATTTCAATGTCCACTGCATGACTCCTTATGAGATAAAACGCAGTAACCAGTTGTTTAAACATCTCTTCGCTTTTTTCCCCATCACTCATGGCTATATCTATGAGTTCACAAAAATAAGAAGCATAAGTTAAATCATTTAAGTCGTCCAATAAATCTTGAAAAGAATCTATTAAAATACTTTCGTTTATTACATATAGACTCTTTCCCTTGTATAAAACGTAGTCTCCGTAACAAAATTGAAGTGTAGTTGAAAACAATGAGTTCCTGCTTCTTTTCGCCCCTCTAGCTATGGTGGACACCTTACCCAACTTCTCAGTGAAAAGCCAAACCAACTTGTCAGATTCCTTTATATCTTGAGTTTTTATTATTATAGCTCTAGTTTTAAATATGGACAGATAATCATCTCCCTGTCTATAAGTTATATTATATCCTTTTTTAAGGAGAAAAACATTCCTTCTGAGTAAATATCACTTTATTTTTTATACCCTAATTCCTTCAGCAGTCTGTCATTGTCTCTCCACTCTTTTCTTACTTTTACCCAGACTTGCAGATATACTCTGGAATTTAAAAATTTTTCAATATCCTCTCTCGCATAAGAGGATATCCTCTTTAACATGGAGCCATTTTTACCTATTATTATTCCCTTGTGTGATTCCTTCTCGCAAATTATATTTGCCTCTATATTGTATATTCCCTTAGGATCCTTCCTCATAAATATTATTTCAACAGCTATACCGTGTGGAACTTCCTTGGAAAGGAGTCTGAGAGATTTCTCTCTTATAATTTCAGAAACTATAAATTTTTCCTGCCTGTCAGTAATAACATCTTCTGGATAATATTTAGGTCCTTCCGGCATATACTTTACCATAAGTTCCAATAATTCATCAGTATTTTTCTTTTTCAACGCAGATACAGGTATTATTTCCTGAAAATCAAAGAATTCAGAATAGTTTTTTAAAGTTTTTGCCACCCTGGAAGCAGGATTTTCGTCTATTTTATTCAACACCAAAAATACTGGTATCTTGGTGGTTTTTATATTTTCCAGTATATATCTATCCTCTCTTCCTATCCCGTCCTGGGGAGTAGTCAAAAAAATTACCAGATCCACATCCTTGATGGAATCCTCCGCAGATTTCACCATATAATCTCCCAGTTTATCCTTGGGTTTATGAATACCGGGAGTATCTACAAAAATCAACTGGAAGTCCTCTTCCGTCAAAATGGTATTTATATTGTTCCTGGTAGTCTGCGGCTTACAGGATACAATAGACAATTTTTCTCCCATAATTCTATTGGTAAGCGTTGACTTTCCCACGTTCGGCCTTCCTATTATTGTAATAAATCCTGACTTAAACATAAATTTTCTCCTTATTCATCCAAATATTATAAATAAAAAAACTGTTATCAAAATGCCAAATACCGCTCCGAAAATCACTTCTGTAATAGAATGAGCTTCTGAATCCACCCTGCTTTGAGCCACTATAAAGGCCATGAGATAGCTCAATATAACTACCGCAAGCTGTCCCGTTATCAAAGCTATAGTAGTGGCTATGGAAAAAGCTATGGCACTATGTCCGCTGGGCATTCCTCCCTTAAGCGGAGTACCTTCTCCAAAAATGGCTTTTACAATTATGGTAGTTATACATACAATGGCAAGTATTATAAATATCGTATAGGGATTTGTACTTTTAACCTTTTTTATAACCATAAAATTTATATACTTCAATTTATCCCAAAATATTATATATCCCACCACTACAGCATTTATAGCCGAAATAAGCACTGCTCCCGCTGCAACATTTTTTGCAATTTTAACTAGTGGATGATAATAATTGGTAGTGGCATCTATGGCAAATTCCACTGCCGTATTAAAAAGCTCTGCCATGATGACCATACTTATGGTTATCACAATAGCTAAAATCTCCATTTTGCTCAAATCATAGAAAAAACACATAGTAAGTACTAAGACAGCTGCTATCATATGTATTTTCATATTTCTCTGTGTTCTAACAGAATATATTATCCCCTCAATTGCGTAATTGAAGCTATCCAACAATTTTTTAACTTTCATTGTACAATCACCATACTTCAGAATTTAAAATTATCTCTTACAGTTCAAATTCCCGTAATATTTCCTCTTCTCTCCTTCTCATAACTTTTTTGTCCTCATCTTCCATATGATCATATCCCAAAAGATGAAGCAGCGAATGTACTGTCAAATAGCATACCTCTCTTAAAAAGGAATGACAAAATTCTCTGCTCTGTTCCTCTGCTTTTTCAAGAGAAATAGCTATATCCCCCAATACTAAATTTTCCCCATCCATGTCACTTGGCTGAAAATCGTAATTGGTATACACATCCTTAAATACCCGGCCTTTTGGATATTCCAGCATTGGAAAAGACAACACATCTGTTGCTCTATCTATATTCCTATTTTCCCTATTTATATCTTTTATATGATCATTATCTACAAAAATCACACTTATTTCACAAGGTAAATTTACCTCTTCCTCTTTTAAAGCATACTCTATAATTTCTCTAATACTGTGTTCCATCTCTTTCGTAATCTCTATCTTATCCTGCCTATTGTCCAAAAAAATCACTTTTTATCCTCCTGTTTTAACTTATTCATGACTTTATCGGAAAATTTATCCGATGGATATTCTATTCTATGGTGATATATTCCAACCAAAACTTTAAAAAATTCATTCTTTATTTTATTTATATCTTTCAAAGTCAAATCGCAATTGTCAAGTTGACCCGCATCCAGCCTATCCTTTATTATATTGTCCACCATTCCCTGAATCCTGCCCTTATCAGTATCATTAATAGATCTTACAGCAGCTTCCACTCCATCGGCCAGCATTATTATACCAGCTTCTTTAGTCTCTGGTATAGGGCCGGGATATCTAAATTCATCTTCATTCACATCTTCTGGATCTTTACATGAGTTCTTCATGGTCAAATAAAAATATTTCACAAGGGATGTTCCATGATGTTGTTCTATAATATCTTTTATTATTTTAGGCAAATTATACTCATCAGCCATTTCCGCCCCATCTTTAACATGAGATATTATTATCAAAGTACTCAAATTAGGAGTTAATTTATTGTGTGGATTATCTTTTCCCACTTGATTTTCTTTAAAAAAATATGGTCTTTTTATTTTCCCTATATCATGATAATAAGCCGCAACTCTAGCTAAAAGTGGATTACCTCCAACTTTTTCAGCTGCCACTTCCGCTAAATTTCCAACTAATATACTGTGGTGATAGGTCCCAGGCGCTTCTATCAGAAGTCTTTTTAATAGGGCATTGTTGGGATTTGAAAGTTCCAAAAGCTTTATAGTAGTAACTATATTGAACACGCCCTCAAATAGAGGAAGAAATCCTATTACCAATATTCCGGAAGTTATACTGGCAATTCCTGCAAATATACCTTTTTTAGCTATATCCAACATATTGTTGCTGAGTAAAAACCCCATGGAGAAGGTAAGTATACCATTTATGACAAGCATGTAAAGAGAAGCAAATAATATGTCATTTCTCTGCTGCATTTTTTTAAGTATAGTAGCTCCCATTACTGCATTTACAAGAGCTACTATAGTTATATCCGGGCTAAATTCCACCGCTGCACTTATAAAAACACAATTCAACACATTTACAGCTAATGACACTTTATCATCTAAGAGCAGTGTCATTATCATAGGTACAAATGTCAGAGGTATTAAAAAAGGCGAAGCCAAATCGATAGTCCTAGATAAAAGCACACTCAAACAGCTGAGTGTATCAATCATTACAAGCATTTTGGTATTTTTATAAATCTTCCTACTATATTTATATAAATAAACCCATTGAATAGTCAATATCAAAAGTACCAATAAAGCCAACGGGAAATAAATATGCCATTGAAAATAGGGACTGTCATCTAAAAGTCCTAAATCATCCAGCATCTTTATCTGATATTTAGTTACAGGTTCCCCTTCTTTTACTATAGTCTGATCCTTTTTTATCATGACAGGCAGAACTTTTTTCTCCGCCTCTTTCCTCAATTCCTCAGTTTTCTCTTTATCATAAAAAAAATTAGGTGAAATTAAAGAAAATCCTACATCAGTAGCCAACTGTCTTAAATTCTTATTGAAATTTGAAGTACTTACTTTAAGCAGTATGCTCTGCTGGGCTTTTTTAATATCTGCCTGGTTATCCTTCTGGGTATTATCACTTATATTATTATTATCATACATATCCGCTATAGTTTTTTGTAAAAAGTCCTGAAGCTGTTTTGCTTCGTCCTCGTTAAGTCCTATTATACTCAGGTAATCCTCATCATTTAAATTTATATTGCCTTCACTTTTTAATTTTTTCAATTTGCTTTTTTCATCTAATTGAGAAGCCCTTAACTGGTTCACTTTAGAAAAAAAGTCATTTAATTTATTTAAACTTTCCGTTTTCACTTCAGGTTTTTTGTTGTATTGAATAGGGACAGCATCCACTGCCTGCTGTATTTTTGTCTGAGTAGACAATTCGTCTTTAGCCTCTCTAGGTGCCTTTATATCAACTTTTGCAATATCCCCTTCCGATAAATTATATTTTTTTGTTGTAAGTCCAGACGCCAGCAAAGAATAAATAAATATAAAACTTATGATAAAAATAATTATCCTATCAGTCTTTTTCTTTAAAAAAATCTTCTTTAATGACAATTTTTTCAATTAAAATCACCCTTTGTTTTTACTACTCTATAAATTCACTTTAGTTTTTGAGCTTTCCCTTTATCTCTGAACATCAGAAACCGCTATATTTTCCTCCGCTGCGACCTGAACTTTCACTTTATAAGATTCACCAGGTTCATAGGTGACCCTTTTATCTACAATTTTTATGGATTTATCTAAATTGGAACATATACTTTTATAAAGTTTCTGTCCTGTATCCTTTACTATCTTCTGGACATTCCCTTTTATTACTGTCTTTTTAACCTCATAGTAAGTTTCCCTACCAAAAATAAATTTGCTTTCCTCTATTTTATAATATTTATTAAATTTATTATTATGTTTTTTTAAATATACATTCTTACCTCTAAAATTAA
>NZ_FXYI02000112.1:0-11929 GCF_900184915.1 Clostridium sp. HV4-5-A1G
GTAATACACTGAGGTTGGTTCGACCTTTAGAGCTTAGGTAAACTTGTTCCATTAGGAATATTGACTAAGAAGCCATCTACTTCTATAAGTGGTGGTAGTTCACAGTTGTAAAAAAGCAATGTAATAATGACTACAAAAATACTCATTCCCTCAATATATGAGTTTCAATTCCTCATAGGTAGTCTAAAATCTTGGATAGCGGCATATATGCGGTCAGCTTGCAGATAGGTTTCAATTCCTTATAGGTAGTCTAAAATCTGTACAGTTCTTGCACAAAGTTTGCACTTTTCTTGCACGTTTCAATTCCTTATAGGTAGTCTAAAATCTAGTATGACAAAAAATACATTACCTACACATGTTGGTTTCAATTCCTTATAGGTAGTCTAAAATCTTCTTTTCCAAATGCGCTATAATCAGAAGTCCACTGTTTCAATTCCTTATAGGTAGTCTAAAATCTTCATAAGGAATAGCATACTGGAAAGGGCATAGCTGTTTCAATTCCTTATAGGTAGTCTAAAATCAATTTCATCTATGTCAGCGGGATGATACTTATTCCGGTTTCAATTCCTTATAGGTAGTCTAAAATCTTTAATTTTGTAGGCTGATATTTTGGCTATCTTTAGTTTCAATTCCTTATAGGTAGTCTAAAATCTAAATCTATTATTGTTTCTAAACTTTTTTTCTCTGAGTTTCAATTCCTTATAGGTAGTCTAAAATCTGAAAGAAAACTGGTATCGCCAGTATGCGGCAACACAGTTTCAATTCCTTATAGGTAGTCTAAAATCTTTGACGTTATATAGTGCCTTAAATCTTATATCTCTGTTTCAATTCCTTATAGGTAGTCTAAAATCTCATTACAAACAACAGCACCATCACCTAATTTATAGGTTTCAATTCCTTATAGGTAGTCTAAAATCTAAGTGAATATAGCCCTGACAAACCGGTAGAAGTTAGTTTCAATTCCTTATAGGTAGTCTAAAATCATTGTGGATTTTGACAGGGGAACATACCAGAAACTTAGTTTCAATTCCTTATAGGTAGTCTAAAATCCTTTTGTCATAAAGTCCTATACTTCTTGCTTTTTTACGTTTCAATTCCTTATAGGTAGTCTAAAATCAGATACATGGGGTATAAAGGCACGGGCACATTGACATGTTTCAATTCCTTATAGGTAGTCTAAAATCTTTACTTTATTTCTAAACCAAACGTTTTTATTATAGTTTCAATTCCTTATAGGTAGTCTAAAATCTGTCCCTGCGGCTATCTTTTGGGCCGCTGAAACTGCGTTTCAATTCCTTATAGGTAGTCTAAAATCGCGAATCCTTTTATCTCTTCTCGGTGTACAAAAGGTAGTTTCAATTCCTTATAGGTAGTCTAAAATCTTGCTCTATCTGTGCTTTGCTTACCATACTTGTCAGGTTTCAATTCCTTATAGGTAGTCTAAAATCTTAATTACAAATTGGTTCTTATCAAAGTCAAACTTAGTTTCAATTCCTTATAGGTAGTCTAAAATCCAATTCCATTCTTTAGTCAAATTTTATAATAATGCCACGTTTCAATTCCTTATAGGTAGTCTAAAATCTTTTTTTGCATCATTGATAGCCTTTTTAGCATCTAGTTTCAATTCCTTATAGGTAGTCTAAAATCATGAAAATCCTGAACTATTGAAAGATGGTGATTAGGAGTTTCAATTCCTTATAGGTAGTCTAAAATCGCCCCGCAGCTAAAACTATAGATATTTCTGTTTCTAGTTTCAATTCCTTATAGGTAGTCTAAAATCATAGAATTCTTAGCATAATTTTGGATTGAAAGTCTATGTTTCAATTCCTTATAGGTAGTCTAAAATCGGTTTCGATGTTGATAGTCAAAAGAGACAATTTATTGGGTTTCAATTCCTTATAGGTAGTCTAAAATCTACGCTGTAAGATCCATATTAGAACCAAACTTATTTTGTTTCAATTCCTTATAGGTAGTCTAAAATCCAACCTTTAGTATTCTGCACAACACAGACGGTACAGGTTTCAATTCCTTATAGGTAGTCTAAAATCGGGATATTATGGGCTCAATAGAGCTTATGGAGTTATGGTTTCAATTCCTTATAGGTAGTCTAAAATCCTTAACTGCATTTATCTTTGACTCAATGCCTTGTAGTTTCAATTCCTTATAGGTAGTCTAAAATCGATTATTTATCAAAATTAAATACGGGCAGAAGAAGGTTTCAATTCCTTATAGGTAGTCTAAAATCAAGGTTTATATGAATGGAAACTATCCTGCAATATTTTGTTTCAATTCCTTATAGGTAGTCTAAAATCGGAATTCATCTGGATAGAGGGAATTATATTGCTATACTGTTTCAATTCCTTATAGGTAGTCTAAAATCTGATTTGGTCAATATTGGGACCATGAATGAGGAAGGTTTCAATTCCTTATAGGTAGTCTAAAATCCTTGTGTTGCCACCCCAAAGAATCCTCCTAGAAGAGTTTCAATTCCTTATAGGTAGTCTAAAATCTTTCTGCTTCCTGCAGGACAGACTGCTACGCAGAGAGGTTTCAATTCCTTATAGGTAGTCTAAAATCGGAAATGTAAGTGCATGGCTTACAGCTGCACTAGGAAGTTTCAATTCCTTATAGGTAGTCTAAAATCAACTGCCAACCAAAATATTTTCTAATCTTCTCCATAGTTTCAATTCCTTATAGGTAGTCTAAAATCCTTCGTCTATTGCTTTCTTTGCATCTCTAAAATTTTGTTTCAATTCCTTATAGGTAGTCTAAAATCGCCCCGCAGCTAAAACTATAGATATTTCTGTTTCTAGTTTCAATTCCTTATAGGTAGTCTAAAATCACAGCAGGAACTAACTTTTGATGATCTCGTAGCCGCGTTTCAATTCCTTATAGGTAGTCTAAAATCTCCAGGTTCGGTAACTGGCTAATTTCATCTCCAGATAGGTTTCAATTCCTTATAGGTAGTCTAAAATCTCAGATGACAGATGCGCAGATAAGGGCATTGACATAGTTTCAATTCCTTATAGGTAGTCTAAAATCTGGAAGGATGAAAATTCTAAACTAAATGCGAAGGAAAGTTTCAATTCCTTATAGGTAGTCTAAAATCTTAGCTGCCAGTGATTATGGCGTAGAGATAAATGAGTTTCAATTCCTTATAGGTAGTCTAAAATCCTAATGGAATTTTAGTGGGTGGCCTTGGTTCTGCAAAGTTTCAATTCCTTATAGGTAGTCTAAAATCCTTCTGGTTTCGATAGGCTGTCTTACTTTTACTTCTTGTTTCAATTCCTTATAGGTAGTCTAAAATCCTAGCCATTCTATGACCTCCTTCCTTCATTTCACGTTAGTTTCAATTCCTTATAGGTAGTCTAAAATCTACCATATAATCATAGTTTATGCCTCCTCACTTCTTGTTTCAATTCCTTATAGGTAGTCTAAAATCACAGCTATACGCGTGTTTCAACCGTGCGGATAAAAGGTTTCAATTCCTTATAGGTAGTCTAAAATCTTAATTATAGACTCCAGTATAAATCTGATGGATACAGGTTTCAATTCCTTATAGGTAGTCTAAAATCAAGGAAGTAAAGGAATATAGACCTAGATATGATGCTAGTTTCAATTCCTTATAGGTAGTCTAAAATCGAATTTTTAATATTCTATTCTTGTTTTCAAAAAATAAGTTTCAATTCCTTATAGGTAGTCTAAAATCACTGAATTGGTACACAATCATTTTTGCTGAATTGCTGTTTCAATTCCTTATAGGTAGTCTAAAATCACATACATTGTCTGATTATTGCCATACGATACAAGTGTTTCAATTCCTTATAGGTAGTCTAAAATCTCAGGCGTTACATTTTCAGATAGTCAACAAAAAATGAGTTTCAATTCCTTATAGGTAGTCTAAAATCTATAGACGAATCAATGGCGCAATAAGAAGGATTAGAGTTTCAATTCCTTATAGGTAGTCTAAAATCATATCTTCTCGCATCTCTGGCGTTCCTTCTATTTCTGGTTTCAATTCCTTATAGGTAGTCTAAAATCGCTGCTATATCTTCAAGCTTATACCACGCCATAGGAGTTTCAATTCCTTATAGGTAGTCTAAAATCGACGATCAACATGATGATATAGTTAAATTTAAAGGGTTTCAATTCCTTATAGGTAGTCTAAAATCAAAAGAGATGATCTCTTAAAAAGGGCTGTAAAATCAAGTTTCAATTCCTTATAGGTAGTCTAAAATCTGGATTGCATAGCATCTCTATCTTTTTCTATAGCTTGTTTCAATTCCTTATAGGTAGTCTAAAATCAGAGCCATAGGATTGATAGGTGATGCCTTTAAAACTGGGTTTCAATTCCTTATAGGTAGTCTAAAATCGCCGGTCCCACAGCTTTTCCAGTTTACAATGTTGATAGTTTCAATTCCTTATAGGTAGTCTAAAATCCAGGAGATACATTTAAAGCTTTTGCAATTTTATCTAGTTTCAATTCCTTATAGGTAGTCTAAAATCTAGATAGTTTCTTATTCTTGCAGTAGCAGCAGAATTGTTTCAATTCCTTATAGGTAGTCTAAAATCAGTATATCCTTGACCCAAATTTTAGTCACGAGACAGGTTTCAATTCCTTATAGGTAGTCTAAAATCAATTGTAGCGACAACGCTATCTGCGTATTCCCTCTGTTTCAATTCCTTATAGGTAGTCTAAAATCCTTAATCGAATACACTGCAAAATATACAATGTATTCTAGTTTCAATTCCTTATAGGTAGTCTAAAATCCACACCTGTACATGTAAAATATATAAATGTGTTCTAGTTTCAATTCCTTATAGGTAGTCTAAAATCCAAGCTTCAATATTATTTTATTCTGTTCCTCAAGGGTGTTTCAATTCCTTATAGGTAGTCTAAAATCAAATATCCCCACCTCAAAATAGGGGCAGGGGAAAAGCGTTTCAATTCCTTATAGGTAGTCTAAAATCGGCTGGCTCTGTAATGTATGGAATTAAAAAAGGCAAGTTTCAATTCCTTATAGGTAGTCTAAAATCAAGCTTTATCTAAATTCATTTGTGCATTTGCAAGTGCGTTTCAATTCCTTATAGGTAGTCTAAAATCCTAATATAAACCAGCATATTACAACTCCTATAAAAAGGTTTCAATTCCTTATAGGTAGTCTAAAATCCCATCAAATATAGAATACATCAGCATCTAGAAAAATGCAATATTCAGAAATATTTCTACAAAAGTTTTAGAAATTAATCTCAGGCGGCTAATTAACTGCAAACATAAAAATCGTCGACCTCCGGTAATTTTTACTCTATTCATGGTCGACGGCATAAAATTTAATATAATTCCAAAATATTTTTTAAACTAATCTTATGTTAAGGTTCAGCCGATTGTATGAGAGTTACAAAGAAGGAGGGAGAAAATATTTAAATACATCTCATGTTAAGGTTCAACTCAACAACTTTTAAATTGTCAAATATACCAAAGTTTATTTAAATACATCTCATGTTAAGGTTCAACGTGGAAACATATTGAGATTAGTTGATAATTTCAGGAAATTTAAATACATCTCATGTTAAGGTTCAACTAATAAACTTATAGATGCAAACATAGGGATGCTGCGATTTAAATACATCTCATGTTAAGGTTCAACCAAGGGTATCATGGTTCAGAAAAAAGTGGCTATATACTATTTAAATACATCTCATGTTAAGGTTCAACAGGCTTTAACTACAGCATAGAATACAGGGCAAAATAATTTAAATACATCTCATGTTAAGGTTCAACCTTTTCTGCCCTTTGAAACTTCCTACAGGTAGATAAATTTAAATACATCTCATGTTAAGGTTCAACGAAGGAAGAAGATAAGGAGCTATTTAGAAGTGCTATATTTAAATACATCTCATGTTAAGGTTCAACTTGCCAAGGAATTTCGCTTACAATTGGTCTGACAAATTTAAATACATCTCATGTTAAGGTTCAACGAATACTCTTATAGAAGGACAGCATAAAAGAGAACCATTTAAATACATCTCATGTTAAGGTTCAACATATACAGCCCATATATGGCTGTTTTACCTTTAGGCATTTAAATACATCTCATGTTAAGGTTCAACAAGGTTATAAACTGTAATAAAGAATTATCCTGGTAATTTAAATACATCTCATGTTAAGGTTCAACCGCAGGAAATATGGTGCCGTAATAGTAAAAGATGAATTTAAATACATCTCATGTTAAGGTTCAACGGGCACAGGTTGGACATTTGAAAGTAATATAGAAAAATTTAAATACATCTCATGTTAAGGTTCAACAAAAGCATCTTTGGTCTATATCATCTTTAACACTTTATTTAAATACATCTCATGTTAAGGTTCAACTTATAATTCCTCCTTTTCTTTTTCACATTTATACATTTAAATACATCTCATGTTAAGGTTCAACTTTCTTCCATCTTTTCTGGAAGTGTACCGTTTGTATATTTAAATACATCTCATGTTAAGGTTCAACCTGATGTAGATGCTGGAAAACTGATACTGATAAAATTTAAATACATCTCATGTTAAGGTTCAACCATGAAGCCTTAAAACAAGCCCAGAAGTGGCGATATTTAAATACATCTCATGTTAAGGTTCAACAAGCAAGGCAAAACTACAACAGAAGTATTTTATACATTTAAATACATCTCATGTTAAGGTTCAACAAACTCAAATTTGCTTCTTCTAAAAGTTGTAGTTAATTTAAATACATCTCATGTTAAGGTTCAACCTCATTTTCACCATACGGTGCTCGTATTGTCGTTATATTTAAATACATCTCATGTTAAGGTTCAACAATGGTACAACTAATCTTTCCGTAGAAATTGTATCATTTAAATACATCTCATGTTAAGGTTCAACACGATATATCGGGTAAAGGAGATGGTATCATATGTAATTTAAATACATCTCATGTTAAGGTTCAACGCTAAGGACAATAGAGATAGTGCTAATGTATACTTCATTTAAATACATCTCATGTTAAGGTTCAACAGCTGCATATTTAAATTAATTGTTGTCGGCTGTGCTATTTAAATACATCTCATGTTAAGGTTCAACACCTATAAACATAGAAGATATAAAAGGTTTAGTGCATTTAAATACATCTCATGTTAAGGTTCAACGCGAATATGGGAATAATTATCCTATGTTCAACTAATTTAAATACATCTCATGTTAAGGTTCAACTACTTAAGGTGCTCTTTTTTAGTATAATTAAATAGGATTTAAATACATCTCATGTTAAGGTTCAACCTTTTTCATAATATCATCTCCTTACCCAATATATCGATTTAAATACATCTCATGTTAAGGTTCAACCTACAGCAGAAAAAAGAGTTGGGAGGGAAAGCAATAATTTAAATACATCTCATGTTAAGGTTCAACAAATTCAAAGGATATAGAGGAGGTTATATAAAACAATTTAAATACATCTCATGTTAAGGTTCAACCTACATTCAAAGATATTTCCCCTGTACTTTTAGCGTATTTAAATACATCTCATGTTAAGGTTCAACACTGACTACGGAAAATGTTATAAGTGATGATGAGGAATTTAAATACATCTCATGTTAAGGTTCAACCACAGATGAAACCATTGATAACAGTAAAATTAAAGAATTTAAATACATCTCATGTTAAGGTTCAACGCAGATGCCTTGTTTGGGATATTGACCATAGACATATTTAAATACATCTCATGTTAAGGTTCAACTTATAATATGAAAATAAAAGAACTATTAAAAGAGAAATTTAAATACATCTCATGTTAAGGTTCAACACATAGTTTATAAATTGGTTGGTAAAACTTACAGCCATTTAAATACATCTCATGTTAAGGTTCAACGCTCTTTTATTACCTTTTTGGATTTTTGCCATTTGGATTTAAATACATCTCATGTTAAGGTTCAACAGCTGTAGAAGACGCTGTGAAGGAAAGTGATTCTACATTTAAATACATCTCATGTTAAGGTTCAACGGACTTTATGAGAATAAGAGTAGACTTTTATGTAAAATTTAAATACATCTCATGTTAAGGTTCAACTTAAATCATTGTGCCATTTTGAAATAAGGAACCTCAATTTAAATACATCTCATGTTAAGGTTCAACAAAACAGCTTATGGACTGATTATGTATATGGTTTAGATTTAAATACATCTCATGTTAAGGTTCAACTGGATTTATTTCCGCCATGAACGGGAACTGGACCACATTTAAATACATCTCATGTTAAGGTTCAACTGCGTACTCCTTCATCTTCAATTCCCTTGTCTTTTTATTTAAATACATCTCATGTTAAGGTTCAACAATAGTCAAATACCAAAAATATCACAACGATAGCAAATTTAAATACATCTCATGTTAAGGTTCAACTGAATAGACCAACCGACTAAATGAGCCCCGGCAGATTTAAATACATCTCATGTTAAGGTTCAACGCTCCAACTGTTTCAGAATTGCCAGCTTTTGTTTGTATTTAAATACATCTCATGTTAAGGTTCAACTGCCGCAATGGCCAGGCCTTCTCCAACTTCGGTATATTTAAATACATCTCATGTTAAGGTTCAACTGTATTCATGCTTAAATCTCCTTTAAATTATTTTTCATTTAAATACATCTCATGTTAAGGTTCAACGGTGGGGAGAGATATTGGGTGCTGCTGTAGGATTACATTTAAATACATCTCATGTTAAGGTTCAACGGACTTATTTAGACAATATAGAGGTTCAGCACAATTATTTAAATACATCTCATGTTAAGGTTCAACCACCATGCAAGCAGCAAGGACACAAAAATATGAATAATTTAAATACATCTCATGTTAAGGTTCAACGGACAATGGGAATATGGGATGAATTCACTTCAAAGGATTTAAATACATCTCATGTTAAGGTTCAACGAGATATGGCAGCCACACGATAGAGAGATTGAATAAATTTAAATACATCTCATGTTAAGGTTCAACTTTGAAGTTTAGAATATTGGAAATTAAGAAGAACCCATTTAAATACATCTCATGTTAAGGTTCAACTTCTTCATCAGATATAAATTATTTTCATCTGCTAATTTAAATACATCTCATGTTAAGGTTCAACCTTTTATGAAATATTTTATTCATTATATAATTTACAATTTAAATACATCTCATGTTAAGGTTCAACGTTAGTACCCAGGGGAATGTTACGAATGCAGTTACCATTTAAATACATCTCATGTTAAGGTTCAACGGAGATAACGAGGCAACAAGAAAAAGTATGCAATTTATTTAAATACATCTCATGTTAAGGTTCAACAGTGCCAGTGCCAGTGCCGATAACTGAAAGTTATTTATTTAAATACATCTCATGTTAAGGTTCAACGAAAGTACTGAAAGTAAAGAATATGAATTTGATTTATTTAAATACATCTCATGTTAAGGTTCAACTTTATCTTGATGTTTATTGGGAATTCCTTTAGTAATTTAAATACATCTCATGTTAAGGTTCAACATTTTTATTTCCTCCTTATATATCTAAAATTTTCTTATTTAAATACATCTCATGTTAAGGTTCAACTGTAACGAATTATAAAGATTCTAATGAGAACAAACGATTTAAATACATCTCATGTTAAGGTTCAACTGTTGGCACTTACATTTACCAGGTTGGCAGGAAAGGATTTAAATACATCTCATGTTAAGGTTCAACCTGTGTAAAATAGTCATTTTACATTTCTATTATATCCTTTGAAGTACTATAAATAAAGGATTTTAACGAAACTTTTCCAGTCGATTTTTATTATAGACAAATAAATAGTACAAGATTTATGGAGGCGTTGTAATCTAAGGGCTAGCAATAATTTCTTATTATTTGTAGGTTGGAAAACAGAAGATGTCTAATCAAATGAAGATTATAATTTGTACTTGAATTATAAAATGGGTATTATAAAAATTATAGATTATCAAAAATATTTTACGTTAAAATTGAATTGTTGAAGTGTTTTTTATTTATAAATCGTTGTATTATTGTAAGGCTAAAAAAGGCGGTGATGATTATTCAAGAAAATCAATTTGAAAAATATATTAAACAATATGAAGGTCTAGTCATTACCATCTGTTTTTCTTTTACAAAAAATTATTTTGATGCAGAAGATATAGCTCAGCAGACTTTTTTAACTGCCTATGAAAAATTAAATAAATTTGATGGAAAGAATTTCAAAGCATGGGTCGCGAAAATTGCAGTGAATAAATGCAGGGATTATATTAAAAGTCCTGTCAAAAAAATGGAGGATCTTACTTGCGAGGATTATAAATATATAGAGGATACGAAAAGCTCTCCTGAAGAAAATATGTTGAATAACTACAGTGACAGAAAAATATATAAGCTGTGCAGCAGATTAAAAGAACCTTACAAAACCGTAGCGGTAAATTATTTTTGTAAAGACATAAAGCTTTCAGATATGGCGAAAGATACGGGAGAGAATTTGAAAACACTTCAGACAAGATTATACAGATCAAAAAAACTTCTTAAAATTTTATGGAAGGAGGAGTTGATTTGAGTGATGATTTGTTTAATAGCAAGGGCCACATAAAAAATTCTGCTTTAAAAAAATTTAATGAGAGAAGTTTAAGTGATATAGAACTTGCTATTTTATCAGAGCATATAGGAAATTGTGAAAAATGTGCAGAAAAGCTGGCAGATAGTTTTGCTCAAGACGATTTTTTGAAAGTACCAGGTGGGTTTGAGGAGGAGATAAAAAATAAGATAAATAGAAAACATGAAAAGAGTAGGCAGTTTTTCTTCTACGCACTTAAGGTTTCAATGGCAGCCTGTATAGCACTTGTATTTGTCTTTTCCAGTGCTCTCAATTTTATGGCAAATACCGGAGTGAAGACAATGAAAATAAAATCACCTGAATTTACAGTGGTGAATTCCATAAATATGGAACTTGGAAATTTCACTAGCAAGATAATTGATATG
Organism: Clostridium sp. HV4-5-A1G; assembly: GCF_900184915.1. NCBI lineage: Bacteria > Bacillati > Bacillota > Clostridia > Eubacteriales > Clostridiaceae > Clostridium > Clostridium sp. HV4-5-A1G. The sequence continues at coordinate 10,990 of NZ_FXYI02000112.1, forward strand.
GAGGTATTCGATAATGAAATCCAAAAAAAGTAATTTTTTAACTGTAGTTTTTTCTTTTCTGCCTGGCGCAGGACATATGTATATGGGGTTTATGAAAATGGGATTGTCAATTATGGCAGTATTTTTTACTGTGATATTTTTTTCTAGCTGGCTTAATATAGGACCACTTTTGTTCATTCTTCCACTAATATGGTTCTATTCATTTTTTGACTGTATAAACAAACAGAGTATGCCTCAGGAAGAATTTGAGCATATAGAGGACAATTATATATTTTCCATAGATAAATTGTTCGAGTGGGACAAAAGTTTATTTAAAAAGCAGAGATTATTTTTTGGTATACTGCTAATTTGCATGGGGATATACCTTATTTGGGACAATATAAGACCTATTATTGAGCCCTATATAGATTCGAGAATCTATGAGATCATAAGTAATTTCACAGGAATTGTCCCTCAGATGATTGTAGGTGTAGCTATAATTGTTATTGGAGTAAAACTTATTATGGGGAAGAAGAAAGAGGTTGATACAGATGATTAGGGGGAGAAGAGTTGGCACATTAACTTCAGGTATCATGCTCGTTATATTTGGGACAATGTTTTTGATAAGCAGCTTATTTAAAATGATAGATTATAGGTTTATAATGTCTTTCTGGCCAGTAATCTTGATTTCAATTGGAATAGAAATTATTGTCTCATATATTATAAATAAGAAAGAAAAAATGATGTATGATGCGGGGGCTATAATTATTGTAATAGTACTTTGTATTTTTGCTATGATTATGGGAGCTCTTCAGCTCGCCATTACAAGTTATCCTCAATTTAGGGTTGTATTTTAAAAATATAAGAAAATTTAGGCCTTTTATGATCAAGTTCATTTCATAAAGGGCTTTTTTATGGTGCTTATTTATGCTCTGTTTGGTAACTACTATTAAAATAATTA
>NZ_FXYI02000113.1:0-11889 GCF_900184915.1 Clostridium sp. HV4-5-A1G
ATATTGAAATATTTATTACATTCTTATCTTATAAATGCAATTTCATAATAAAAAAATATCAAATAATTTGAATATATTTTAAACAAACACATAAATTACCTTCAACTGTATTTTTATAACATAACTTAAAAAGAGATATACCAAAAATATTTTTGATATATCTCTAAACTGTGTTCTCATAAAATATAACCTAATTTTGCCGCTGCATCTTAATGGATCAATTTTCATGATACCATCATGCTACTTACACAGATTAAGTATTTTTATTATATCCTCTTTCCCTATTTTTACAAATTGGCCTACTGTATTTGCACCATTATCCGTACATTTACTTGCCATTTCTTCTATTTTATCCTCAGGTATATTTCCCTCTTTCAAACTCGTAGGAAGACCCATGGATTTAAAGAATGCAGTAAGTCTTCTTATACCTTCCAGTGCGATATCTTCAGGAGAATTATAGGAAAGATCCACATCCCAGACTCTCACTGCAAATTGTACAAACCTGTTCATATCATGTTTATAGACATATTTCATCCATCCAGGAAAAACAATTGCAAGTCCTGCCCCATGGGCGATATCAGTTTCCCCACTCAGTTCATGTTCAATTTTATGAGATGCCCAATCTCCAATTCTTCCTGTACTCAATATATCATTGTGAGCTATAGTACCGCTCCACATTATCTCTGCCCTGGCATCATAATTTTCTGGTTCCTTCAAAACTATAGGTGCATTATTTATAACAGTTCTGAGAGCAGCTTCACAAAGTCTATCGGTAAGATCCACATGTTTCACATTTGTAAAGTATCTTTCCATTATATGTGCCATAATGTCAGCAGCACCACAGGCAGTCTGATATGCTGGAAGTGTAAACGTAAGCTCTGGATTCATGATTGAAAATACAGGCCTTATAAGCACCGTATTCAATCCTTTTTTATACCATCCATCTTCATTCATTATTACAGAACTATTGCTGGCTTCAGTTCCTGTAGCAGGCAGTGTTATTACAACACCTACAGGCAGTGATTCCTTTACCTGGGCTTTCCCGCAGTAGAAATCCCATACATCTCCATCATATGGTACTCCTACTCCAATTGCCTTGGCAGTGTCTGCGGCACTTCCTCCACCTACTGACAATATAAATTTTATATCATTTTCCCTGCAGATTTTTATACCCTCTTTAACGGGCCCCAATCTTGGATTAGGTTTTATCCCCGGAAGTTCTATAAATTCAATTCCATTTTTCTTCAAGGATTTTACTACTCTGTCATAGAGTCCAGATCTTTTTATACTCCCTCCGCCATAGCAAAAAAGAATTTTTTTAGATTTAGAATACTCTTTTACTTTGCTTCCAACAAATCTTTCAGTATTTCTGCCGAAAATAATTTCTGTAGCATTCTTAAAAATAAAATTCTCCATACAACATCCTCCTCGTCAAATTTTTCTAAATACATCCATTAACATTTTAACACTTACTTCTAAATAATTATAGATATAAACTTAAAAGCAGCAGCTTATTTTAATTTTAATTTAGAAAGCGCCTCCGCTAATGATGAGTTTATAGGTTTCTCGTTTTCTTTTTTTATTTTCTTCATATATTTTGAAACATCTTTTCTATTTAATTTATTCTCAGATTCTTTAAATCTTTTATTAAATAAGTCAGCTTTTTCTCTAAAACTACAATTAGGACATACATATATTTTCCCCTGGCCTTCTCCTCTGAGTTCAAGTTTTTTATGACATTCAGGGCATCTTACATTGGTAAATCTGCTTATATTTTCCCTATAGCCGCACTCTCTATCCTGACAGATATACATCATTCCACTCTTTCCCTTTACCTGAAGCATGTATTTGCCGCAGTGAGGGCATTTCTTGCCTGTAACATTGTCATACACAAATTTATCTTTACTTTTCTTTACATCTTCCACCAATCTCACTGCATACTTTCTCATCTTCTTTGAAAATATATCTGGTTTTTCATTACCTGTACTTATATCTTCAAGTTCTTTTTCCCATTTAGCTGTCATAAGAGGTGATTTAAGTCCTTCTGGAACTAAATCCACAAGCTGTTTTCCCTTGGATGTCGGAACAATTTCCCTACCTCTTTTTTCCACATAAAACATATTAAATAGTTTCTCTATTATGTCTGCCCTAGTGGCCACAGTTCCTATACCTCCAGTTTCTCCAAGAGTTTTGGCACTTTCACTGTCCAATTTCACATATTTTTGGGGATTTTCCATGGCCGATAAAAGAGTGGCCTCATTAAACCTGGCAGGCGGTTTGGTTTGAAGTTTGTTCAATTCCACAGCCCTTATATTTACGATATCACCCTTTTTTACTTTTGGAAGCAGCTGGCTGTCTTTTTCACCTTCTGCCTCCATTCCGGTTCCCCTCTCATATACCATTTTCCACCCTTTGGATTTTACTACATTCCCCACGGCTGTAAACAATTCTCCAGCAATATCTGCTTTTACAGAAGTTTGAACATACTCATAAGGAGGAAGCATAACTGCTAAAAATCTTTTTACAACCAGATCGTATATATTCATTTCTTCAGTACTCAATCTAGACAGCTGCACTCTTTCTTCCGTGGGAATTATGGCATGGTGATCTCCAATTTTGCCATTATCCACAAACCCTTTATGGGCATTTATTTTTTTACTCATTATCCGATCTGCAAATTTTTTATAACTTCCCAATGAAATAGCTTTCAATCTTTCAGGTATAGTTTCAAACACATCTGTAGAAATATACCTGGAATCAGTTCTTGGATAAGTCAATATCTTATAGTTTTCATAAAGTCTCTGCATTATTGAAAGTGTCTCTTTAGCTGAATAGTTGAATATCCTGTTGGCATCTCTCTGAAGTTCAGTTAGATCATACAGGGCCGGTGAAAATTTTCTTTTGTCATTTTCCACTACATCAACTACAGTACAAATCTTACCATTGATTTTCTTTACAATGCCATCTGCCTTGTCTTTATTAAAGATATTTGCCCTGCCGCTTTTTCTATCAACCCATTTCAATTTAAACTTATCGGATTTAGCAGTGATTTCATAATAATCCTTAGGTTTAAAATCATTTATTTCTTTTTCTCTGTTAACTATCATGGCCAGAGTTGCAGACTGTACTCTCCCTGCAGTAAGCTGTGCATTATATTTGCAAGTGAGGGCCCGGGTTATGTTAAGTCCTACCACCCAGTCCGCTTCTGCCCTGCACTGTGCAGCTCTATACAGATTATCATATTTAGAAGAAGGTTTTAAATTTTTAAATCCATTTATTATGGATTTATCCGTCTGTGAGGATATCCATAACCTTTTAAGAGGTTTTTTTATTCTGGCCTTTTCTATTATCCACCTGGCTACCAGTTCTCCTTCCCTTCCAGAATCCGTGGCAATTACTATTTCCCCTATATCCTTTCTATTCATCTGAGCCTTAACTATATTAAACTGTTTTCCGCTTTGCTTTATAACTACCAGCTTTAATTTTTCTGGAAGCATCGGCAGGTCTTCCATGTTCCAATTCTTATATTTTTCACTGTAGACTTCCGGATCCGCCAATGTTACCAAATGCCCGAGTGCCCAGGTCACTACATATCTGTCTCCCTCCAGATAGCCCGAGTTTTTTCTATTACACCTAAGTACCCTGGCCAAATCCCTTCCTACAGAAGGCTTTTCAGCCAATACCAATATTTTGCTCATACTTATTTCCTTTCATCATAGATTAAACTTCAAAAAATTAGAGATAGCATTTCCAAACTATCCCTTATTCTATCTATTTTATTATAATATTTATAATGGTTATTTACAAGCTAAAAGGCTGCAACCCGTCCGTTACTACTAATAAAAAAATACTACCCATCTATAAACGGATAGTATTTTTTCACTTCAACAATTGCATACAAAATTTGACTCTTATCACTGCTTTTTTTAAAACACAAGATATAAGAAATTTTTAGTTCTAGATTATTTTTCTCAGTTTTTCCGATGATTTGACATAATTACACAAATTCATATATTTTACTTTCAATTTATACACAGTATAGTTCTTTAAGTTTCCATTTCGAATATATTTCCCCTTATTTTTACCGCCTAAGGCCTTGAATACTCTATAAATTTCAGTAGAATATATTATTTTAGTCAATTTTCCAGAAACACATATTCTCTTAAACATCTTATACTTCTCAATTTTACTTTGAAAGTAAACATTGACTATAGAATCATTTTCAACATTCCCGATATCCTTATCTACAATAAAATATATATCTGTACAATCATTTATAAATTCAGCTATATTTATAATATATTTTTTATCAGTTTTATCCAATGTGATAAAATATGCCTTCTGGGACTGATCTATATATTTCATCGCATCATTTAATATTGCACTCATTTTCATACCCCTTTCCCACTAGTATTTGCCGCAATATTTATAATATTGATTTTATCTTTATGCTATTAAAAAAAGATTAAATCTTACTTATTCGCAGAATTCAATCCTTACGGATAAGTTCAACTTAACCTCTAGTTTTCTAGTTAGTCAACTAAAATATTAAATTTACTCATAGAGTCAAAAAACTTCCTATGGAGAAACCACAGGAAGTTATATCCTTTCATTTCTCATCTCTCAGGTTAACCTGCTGGAATTGGCACCATTGAATAATATAAATTCAGGTTGCCGGGTATCATAGGGCCAGTCCCTCCACCTCTCTTGATAAGAATCAATATTTAATTATTACAATTATATATTACAATTATCAAAGTATTTTGTCAATACTAATTTTTATTTTTGTGTTATTAATTTGTAATAATGTCACCTAGGAAGCTGCCGTTTGTTTATCATCTGTTGACCTGTCATGCACATTCCAGGTAAAGCTCAAGAATATTATAGACAAAATGCAGGATACCATAAGAAGAATAAATCCTCCATTCCAGCTGAATTTATCCACTATACTTCCCATAGCTACCTCAGCCAGGACCTCGCCTCCCATATATCCAAATAAACCTGTAAATCCAGCCGCAGTTCCCGATGCGTTTTTAGGTACCAAATCCAGTGCACTTACTCCTATAAGCATAACAGGACCATATATAAGCGCTCCAATAGATGCCAAAGCACAGTTAATTGCTATTGGGTTACTACTCTTCCAATATACAAATACTGCTATAGTTACACCTATCATGCATATTATTCCTATAGGTGCACGTCTCCCATGAAATACTTTATCACTTATCCAGCCCACTATTATTGTTCCAGGTATGGCCGCATATTCAAAAAGCGCAAAGGCAATGGAAGAGCTTCTAGTATCAAAATTTCTCACTTCCTTCAAATAAGTGGGAACCCAATTTATAACTCCATACCTTACAAGGTATACAAATATATTTGCTATGGCAATGTACCAGAGAAATTTATTATTCAGAACATATTTAAACAGTATCTCCTTACCTGTCATCTGTCTCTCCCTGTCATCTACATTTACATCAGGGTAATCATTTTTATACTCTTCTATAGGTGGAAGGCCAACGGACTGAGGCATGTCCCTGGCAAATACAATAAATAATATTCCCCCAACTATCGCAATAATTGCAGGCAGGTAAAAGACGCCCTTCCAATTTCCAAAAATAGAAACTCCTACCATAGCTATAACTGCTATAGTACCTCCTCCTACATTGTGTGCAGTGTTCCAAATGGACATTTTCACTCCACGTTCTCTATCTGAGAACCAATGGGTCATAGTCCTTCCGCAGGGAGGCCATCCCATTCCCTGAAACCATCCATTTAATAACATCAATATAAACATCAAGGTTATACTGGACGTAATAGGGAAAAAGAGATTTACAACTCCTGAGGTTATAAGTCCTAAAGCTAGAAAATATCTGGGATTTGCTCTGTCTGAAACATTTCCCATTACAAATTTGCTTATTCCATAGGCAAGCCCAAGAGCTGAAGCCACAAATCCCAACTCAGTCTTTGTAAATCCCTCTTGTATCAAATAAGTCTTTGCCAATGCAAAATTACTTCTCACAAAATAATAGATCATATACCCTACATATATACTTATAAAAACCTGGATCCTGTACCTTTTATACTGTCTATCTATCTGATCTTCCGGGAGCCTTTGTATATGGGGTGCCGGTTTAAGTACATCAAACATTTTAAACATTCCTCCTTACATATATCAAATATCAAATTTCCTCTAAATACCTATTCTCCATATATCTGTCTCTATTATGAATATTCCATGTAAGAGACAAAAAAAGTGTTCCAAGTACACAAGAGCTTATAATTATCATAAAAAATGCTGTCCATCCATAATACTGTATGCTTTTGCCAATCACAATTCCTCCAAAGGTAGTTCCAAATAAATATCCAAATAATCCTGTAAATCCTCCTGCAGCCCCTGCTGCCTTTTTGGGTACCAAGTCTATAGCCGCAACTCCTATGAGAGTCACTGGAATATAAATCAAAAGTCCCGTAATAAAAAGTGCCATTATATCAACTACATAGTTTCCAGCAGGATTCATCCAGTAAACCATTACAGCCAGCATTACAAGAAGCATCGACATTGTGGAAACAGGTCCCCGTCTTCCTTTAAATGTTATATCACTTAATTTTCCTGCAAAAATGACTCCAGGTATTCCTGCATATTCATAGAAAAAATAAAACCAATTTGTAAGATTCTGTGACAGCCCCTTTACTGTAGTAAGGTATACAGCACACCAATCAAGTATACTGTATCTCACTATATATACAAATATATTTGCAAAAGCAAGACACCATAGATATTTATTATTGAGAATATATTTAAAAAGTATTTCCTTTACTGAAAGCTCCCTTTCCCTATTATCAACTTTGGCACAGCAGTAATAGTCGTTTTTATATTCTTCTATAGGAGGCAATCCACATGAAACAGGATCCTCCCTCATAAATATAAAACAAAATATTCCTATCAATATAGCAGTTATTGCTGGAAAATAGAATATACCCTTCCAGCTGCCAAATATAGCTATTCCAACTACGGTCAAAGGAGCAATAATTCCATTAGCCAGATTATGTGAGATATTCCACGTACACATTTTTGTACCCCTCTCCCCATCTGAAAACCAGTGGGAAAGAGTTTTTCCGCAGGCCGGCCATCCCATGCCCTGGAAATATCCATTTAAAAATATAAGAAACAGCATAAATTTGAAACTATCAGCAAGGGGAAGTAACATATTGACCACTGCAGATAGTATTATACCCACAGATAAAAAAACTCTGGGGCTGCTTTTGTCCGATACAATCCCCATTAAAAATTTACTTATGCCGTAACTTGCAGAGAGAACAGACATTAAAATCCCCACTTGTGCCGTATCAAACCCTTCCTGTAATAAATAAGGTGCTGCCAGAGGGAAATTTTTCCTCACAAAGTAATATCCTGCATAACCTATAAATATGCTTATCATAAGTTGTTTTCTAAGTTTTTCATATTTACAGAATGTACTTTCCTGTGTTTTAAAAGAAGATTTACGATTTAATTTCTTAAGCATGCTTATCATAATTTTTCTCCAATTGAATAATATATTATTGTATACAATAAGTCTTAACAATATTAACATTATTAACATTATTAACACAATTAACATTATAGGATAGTTTTTCCTTATAGTCAATATATTTATGCATTCAAAGGCAATTTAATTATGAATTCACTGCCTTTGTTCAACTGACTCTTTAAATATATTTTCCCATTAAATTCATCGACTATATGCTTCACTATAGCAAGTCCAAGTCCTGTGCCGCCTTCAGACCGGCTTCTTGACTTCTCAACTCTGTAAAACCTCTCAAATATTCTCGGTATATCTTTTTCTGGAATTCCCACTCCATTATCCTTTATGCTTATATATGCAAATTTCTCCCTAGGCTCTGCCATTATCTTTATGTTCCCTCCACATTGCGTATATTTAAGAGCATTATCCAAAATATTTATTATCATCTGTCTGAACCAATCCCTGCTGCATAAATTAATTGAAAAATTTTTAACGGTTAAAATATCTATACTGATGTTTTTATTCATTGATCTATTTTTAAACATATACACTATTTCATCCAATTCCCTGTAGATATTTACCTTATCCATACTGGTATAATATTTTTTGCTTTCAAGCTTTGATAAAAGAAGTATATCATCTATCAACCTCTTTAATCTGTGCAGTTCACCATTTATTATATCTAAAAAACGGACTTGATTTTTATTATTACATCTATCATTCGAATTAACATTTTTAGACAGTGTCTGAGTAAAGCCCATTATGGTAGTAAGGGGAGTTTTAAGCTCATGGGAAGCATTTACAAAAAACTCGCTTCTAAGCTCCTCAAGTCTTTTTATCTCTGTAACATCTTCAAATACTATAATTATATTTTTACCATTTCTATTACAATTCAAATCATACTTTATCAAATTAGTAGTTACTTTAAAGATTTTTCCCTTAATCAGTGAAATTTCTCTCTGATTATATTTCCCTGTATCAAAAGTACATTTTATCATTTTCAAAAGTTCTTTTGAGTTTATAATATCTTTTAAATTTATTTTTCCCACGTTTGATTCCTTTATATTAAACATACTCTCTACAGTTGGATTTAAAAGCATTACATTCAATTTTTCATTCATTACCATTATACCGTGAACTATACTGTTTAATATAGAATTCAATTCTATATTCTTGTTATTCAATTCAACTATTGCACTATTTACACTCAAGGACATATTATTAAAACTTTCCGCAAGTTCCTGAAGCTCATCATTAGTATTTATCTTGACTCTGAATTTAAAGTTTCCCCTGGATATCTTTTTGGTAGCCATATTCAGTATATTTATAGGCTCCATCAAATTGTTCAAGAAAAAAAATCCAATTACAATCGCAATTATAGTGCCCATAAGTATTGATATCAAAATACAGCTTAAAAAGGCTCTGTTTAGATTATCAAATTCCTTTAGAGGTACAGAAAGCCTTATAATTATATTTTTACCCTGTATTTTCAAGGGCCTCACTGCCAGAAAAAAACTTTTTTGTTTTGTGTTTTCATCAATTCTTTCATTCACTGCAATATCATCATTAAAACAATTTTGTATTTCAAGTTTATCCATTTGATTTTTCCCAACCAGATTGACACCTGCCGAATCTGCAATTATATTGCCTTTTCCATCTAAAAACGTAACTTCGTTTCCTATCTGAGAAGAAAATTTTTTTGCTATTAAGTAATAATCTATGCTTTCCGCAGTGTCAGCATAACTCATCAGAGCACTTGTAATTAACTTTTCATTCACAATAAGTCTTTCTCTCATGTTTTTCATATAATAAGTTCTTAGAGAACTCAATGCCAGAGCTCCAGTTATTATTGAGCCAACCAAAAGCAGAATTATATATGTACCAAATAATTTTCTTTTCATAAATTCACCTACTTGATCATATAACCCAGTCCTCTAACGGTCTCTATATATTCAGGAAATTTGTCATTATCTTCCAGCTTTTTCCTCAATTTTCTAATATGGACGTCCAAAGTTCTTGAATCATTCAATTTTGAGCATCCCCATACTTCTTTTATTATCATATCTCTCGAAACAATATTTCCCCTGTTTTTGGCAAGCATCTGCAGCAGTTTAAATTCTCTCAGGGTAAATTCTATTTTTCTGCCGTTTTTGGTCACTTCATATTTGTCATTGTCTATAATAATGTTCCCAATTTTTATTATATTTCTATTTTTTATATCATTTTCCGGTACTCTTCTGAGTACAGCATCTATCCTGGCCAGAAGCTCATTTACACTGAAAGGTTTTGTTATATAGTCGTCACCACCAAGTTTCAATCCTACAATCTTATCGTTTTCTTCTTTTCTTACAGTTAACATTATTATGGGGATCTTACTGGTAACCGGATTCTTTCTTATGCGTCTACATACTTCAAATCCATCAATTCCTGGAAGCATTATATCCAGAATTATTATATTTGGAAGTTCTTCCTCTGCAATTTTAACTGCATCCAAACCATTATAACAACATTTAACTTGAAATCTGTCTTCCAAATTGACTTTTATAAGTTCTGTAATATTAACCTCATCATCAACTATCAATGCTTTCTTCATATTTATCTCCCTCTAAAAACACAATTTTAAATATCAACTTCATTAATAAAATAAATTTAAACCCTATACCCCCTAAAATAAGGGCTATAGGGTTATCCAATATTCCCTATTACTATTTTAAATTTTGGAAATTATTTTGTCAAATACTTCAATGACACAAATTTTTAAGAATGTTATGCAATCTGATGTTTATGTTTTCAATACTTATCTCTTTTCAATCGCCACAAGTATCGGCGGACAATTGATCTGATTTTCAAAGGATATTTTGACTACATTATATTTTTTTTGATCCAGGGTTTTCACATAACTTTCCAGTGCACCCTTTTCAATCTTACCCTGCTCGTGCCCATAGTACACTACTAAAATTACAACTCCATTTTGCTGAAGCAATTCAAGCGATTTTTCAACAGCAGCCAGTGTAGTTTCCGCCCTGGTGGTAATATCGTGATTCCCGCCGGGAAGATATCCCAAGTTAAAGATAATGAGTTTTACTTTTTCATGTATATATCTGTCCATGTTTTCATGTCCGTCATCTATAAGCTTCACCTGCTTCGACAAATTTCTCTCATCTATATTCTTTCTCGTAATGTCAACTGCCTCTCTCTGTATATCAAAGGCATACACTTTCCCCGAAGTACCTACAAGTTTCGCCAAAAGCACAGTATCAATGCCCTTTCCCATGGTGGCATCCACTGCAATATCTCCCTCGTCTAATTTTTTCATACATATATTTTTGGCAAGATCAACTGCATTAGTAAAATAGTTCTTAGTCATAGTCATAATCATCAACTTCCCTTATTTTATATGCTGTTAATAATTATACTATAAATTTTATCTAAAAAATCCAAAATTATACTTGCACAATTAATAAAATTATGGTGTAATTTACTTAAGGTTAAACAGGGAAATTTACTATTGAAGACAAAGAAAAAAGAAAAGTCGGAAGACCTGTTAAAAATCAATTAGAAGACGATAAGGAATATACTTACAGTATAATTTGGTTAAAAATAATGCAGTATTTAGGATTAAGTGAAGATATTTTTATAGACGGTGATGTATAAAGTATATGAACTCAATCATGAAAATATATATAAAAAGTATAAATTAATCTGCGAAATATAAGTTAAAATGTTAGTGTGGTGAATTATTTCATGAAGTTAGGTGAAAAAATTAGGAAATTGCGTAAAGAAAAAAAAATCAGTATTGCACAGCTTGCTGAAATGTCAAAATTAAGCACTGGGTTAATTAGTCAGATGGAAAGAGATCTAACAGTACCTTCTGTAGGATCACTTTGGGAGGTAGCAAAGGCATTAAATGTACATATAAATTACTTTTTCGATGAATATAATAATGATAATTTTATTATTAAAAGAGATGAGAGGAAAAAAATAATTTTGCCCAATTCAAATATTACTTATGAGCTTTTAAGTCCAAATACAAGACAAAAACTAGAAGTATTAATGGTAAATATCGAGCCAGGTATGTGCAGTTCTTATGAACAAATTTCTCACGAAGGCGAGGAATGTGGCTACATGATTAAAGGTATCATGAAAGTAAAATGGGGCTCTAAGGAATTTGTTATATCTGAAGGTGATAGCATTTACTATGATAGTACAACACCACATAGATTTGTTAATATCGGCAATGAAACTGCAATTTCTATTTGGTCGATGACACCCGCAAGTTATTAAAATCAAATAAAGTTAAATAGCCTCGGCTTAATACTCCATTAAGCTGAGGCTATTTAACTTTATTTTAATATTTTTATATTTC
>NZ_FXYI02000114.1:0-11701 GCF_900184915.1 Clostridium sp. HV4-5-A1G
ATATATAATTATATAACAAAATTAAACTTATAGCTAATAAAAATATCATTTTAAAAAATGTCACTTAACCTTTTATTTCGACTCTTTAATATATTTTTTTATCAATTCGGAGAATTTAGATAGAAAAATTAATAGATTCATACTATCATTATGCATGGAACAATTAGTCACTACATGTAAACCATTAAGTATTATATGTAAACCATTAAGCATTAATTGTATTTATTTATTGAATCTTAAAGGAGGTTGTTTTATGAACTCAATAGTACTTGTAATTATAGGTGCTCTTGTATTAGTTCTAGGTTACAGATTTTACGGCTCCTGGATCGCAGCTAAAGTATTAGTTTTAGATGAGACCAGGGAAGTTCCATCTAAAAAATTTGAAGATGGTCATGATTACGTTCCCACTAACAAGTGGATATTATTAGGCCATCATTTTGCTGCAATAGCAGGTGCAGGACCATTAATTGGACCAGTTTTAGCAGCCCAATTTGGTTATCTGCCAGGTACGCTGTGGATTTTAATCGGCGGTGTATTAGCTGGTGGAGTTCATGACATGGTAATTCTATTTGCTTCAGTTAGACAAGATGGACAATCCATTGCCGAAATTGCGAGAAAAAATTTAGGCGAAAGAATGGGTTTCATCACATCAATTTCAGTTATATTTATATTGATAATTACTATGGCAGGCCTTGGTCTTCCAATAGTGAACTCACTTTACAACAGTCCCTGGGGTACTTTTACAGTTGGCTTTACCATTCCAGTAGCAATTTTTGTAGGTATCTATCTTAAATTTATAAGACCTGGTAAGATAGCTGAAGCTACCGTTATCGGTATGGCACTTATAATATTGGGAGTTGCGTTAGGACCTTATATCCAGCACACAGCTTTAGCTCCATATTTGACATTTAACGTTAAACAGATGTCTCTTATCCTAGCTATTTATGGTTTTTGTGCTGCTGTTTTGCCTGTATGGCTTCTGCTTCTTCCAAGAGATTACCTAAGCACTTATATGAAACTTGGTGTTATAGCACTTCTAGTAGTAGGTATCATACTAGTTAGACCGGTTTTGAATATGCCAGCAGTCACTCAATTTGTATCTGGAGGCGGACCTATAGTACCGGGTAAGGTATTCCCGTTCGTATTCATAACTATAGCCTGCGGTGCACTGTCAGGATTCCACTCACTTATAGGTTCTGGTACTACTCCTAAACTTATTTCAAATGAGAGGGACATACTCCCTATTGGATACGGCTCTATGCTTATAGAATCTTTTATAGCATTGATGGCTCTAATAGCTGCAACATGTCTTCCAACTGCTGATTACTTTGCTATAAACTCTGCACCAGCAGTATTTGCAAAACTTGGAATGATTCCAAAAGAACTGCCTATGCTTTCACAAATGGTAGGAGAGCAACTAGCTGGAAGACCAGGCGGAAGTGTATCCCTGGCAGTAGGTATGTCTTATGTATTTTATAAAATACCGGGCATGAAAGGATTAATGTCTTACTGGTATCATTTCTGCATAATGTTTGAAGCACTATTTATTTTAACAACTATAGATTCAGGTACCAGAATAGGCAGATATCTAATTCAGGATCTTGTAGGTAAGATTTACAAACCACTTGCAAAGAAAGATTCGTGGTTTAACATAATATTCTTTAGTTTTATTATGTCATTTGCCTGGGGATACCTTCTCTACACCGGTAATATATCAACTATCTGGCCTCTATTTGGTGTAGCCAACCAGAGTCTGGCAGCTATAGCCTTTGCCATAGGTACTTCAGTACTCATAAGAATGGGCAAGAGAAAATACATGCCTCTTACAGTATTGCCTATGACCTTTATAAGTATAGCTACTTTAACAGCATCTATTGAAAATATAACAGGAAACTATATTCCAAATGGTAAAACTTTACTTACAGTATTATCCTTCGTGCTTATAGTTATACTAGTAGTTATACTCTATGAAAGCATCAGACACTGGATTTCAGATTTAAAATCCGGAAAATTTGATAAAGTTAGAGAAAATAACGCCGTTTAATAATGATATAGATCATAATATAATTTTACATGCGGGTTGCCCCAAAAATTGTTGTGGGACAACCTTTTTTATAAATAATCTTAATTCTCAATTCTATGCAGCTGATGTTTTCATATATCATTTACATTGGAATTAATACCGTTCATATATCTTTTTTGTCATTTCACCCCATATTAGCTGAATTGATTGAAAATTCATGTTATAATGACATTAACATTATATGTTAAATAATTTATAAGGGGGAATTTATATGAACTCACTGGTACTGGTAATCATAGGAGCTCTTGTACTCGTCTTAGGCTATAGATTTTACGGTTCATTTATAGCCGCTAAAGTTCTGGTCTTGGATGAGACAAGAGAAGTGCCATCTAAAAAATTTGAGGATGGTCATGATTACGTTCCCACTAACAAGTGGATATTGCTTGGACATCATTTTGCCGCAATAGCAGGTGCAGGACCATTAATTGGACCAGTTTTAGCAGCTCAATTCGGTTATCTGCCAGGTACACTGTGGATTTTAATCGGTGGTGTATTTGCAGGTGCTGTCCACGACATGGTAATCCTATTTGCCTCAGTTAGGCAAGATGGTGAATCCATTGCTGAAATTGCCAGAAAAAATTTAGGGGAGAGAATGGGATTTGTAACTTCTATAGCAGTCATTTTCATATTGATAATAAGTATGGCAGGCCTTGGGCTTCCTGTTGTCAATTCACTTTACAACAGTCCCTGGGGTACTTTTACAGTTGGCTTTACCATTCCAGTAGCAATTTTCATAGGTATTTATCTTAGATTCTTAAGACCTGGTAAAATAGCTGAAGCCACTATTATTGGTATGGCACTCATCATACTGGGAGTTGCATTAGGACCTTATATCCAGCACACAGCCTTAGCTCCTTTTTTAACTTTCAATACTAAACAAATGTCACTTATTTTAGCTGTATACGGTTTCTGTGCTGCTGTTTTACCTGTATGGCTCCTACTGCTGCCGAGAGATTATCTGAGTACTTATATGAAACTCGGCGTTATAGCATTACTGGTAATAGGAATTATATTTGTAAGACCTACTCTTCAGATGCCGGCACTCACTAAATTCATAAGCGGAGGGGGACCTATTGTACCAGGCAAGGTATTTCCATTCCTATTCATAACCATAGCCTGTGGTGCATTGTCGGGATTCCACTCACTTATAGGCTCCGGTACTACACCTAAACTTATTTCAAATGAAAGGGACATACTTCCTATAGGCTTTGGTTCAATGCTCATAGAATCCTTTATAGCACTGATGGCACTGATAGCTGCAACATGTCTTCCAACCGCCGACTACTTTGCTATAAACTCCGCACCGGCCGTATTTGATAAACTTGGAATGATTCCAAAGGAACTGCCTATGCTGTCACAAATGGTAGGAGAGCAACTAGCTGGAAGACCCGGAGGCGCTGTATCACTGGCAGTAGGTATGTCTTACGTATTTTACAAAATACCGGGTATGGAAGGATTAATGTCCTACTGGTATCATTTCTGTATAATGTTTGAAGCGTTGTTTATTCTAACAACTATAGATGCAGGTACCAGAGTAGGCAGATACTTACTCCAGGATCTTTTTGGAAAGATATACAAGCCTTTTGCAAAGAAAAACTCCTGGGCAAATATAGTATTATTTAGCGTTCTTATGTCATTTACCTGGGGATATCTTCTCTACACCGGCAATATATCAACAATCTGGCCGCTGTTCGGTACTGCAAATCAAATGCTGGCCGCTATAGCTTTTGCCATTGGTACTACTATAATTATAAAGATGAAAAAACAGAAATATGCCATGATAACCGTAATCCCGATGATAGCTATATCCATAATAACCATTACAGCTTCCTTCTCAAATATATTTGGTAACTATATACCTAAGGGCGAAACACTTCTAGTTGTACTTTCCATAATACTTCTGCTGCTGCTTGTAGTTATAATCTACGAGAGTACTAAAGTATGGCTAAGGGATTTAAAAAATGTTAAAACTGCCGATAAGGATACCGTAGTATAAAAATCAATCCACAATGTGAATAAAATTTTATTCACATTGTGGATATTTACATATCTATTCAAATAAATTTATCAAATTTTTGAACATGCTTTTATTTTCTTTTATCTTCTGTTCATTTCCAAGAACACATATGTTGTTTTTGATCATTGCACTGGAAATAAGGTCCGAAAATTTTCTTATGTCTTCCACTTTAGTATCCAATATTTCCTTTCTCTCTTTTTGTAAATCTTCGTAAGTTACATGCCTTATATAATTCTCTGCGGCACGTTCCCCTTCCATTGAAGGTGAAAGCGGAAAATCCAAATTAGATATGGTTCCTATTATATATTTAACCATCTGCCTATCATCCGCATTAAAATTTTTGAAAAACTCTCCAGCTCTATCATATATTTCAACAGTATTTCTTAAATTTGGATCCCTGTAAGATGTAAAAAACATATTTCCATTTCTCTGAAAAGAGGCAAAGCTGCCGTAGGCACCTCCTTGAACTCTCACCTGATTCCACAGGTATTCATAATTTGCTATGGATTTCAGGACCTGCAGACTTCCACTATAAGAATATCCAAGATCTATATAATTATAGGCCTTAGCCACATATTGTATTTTGGAAGATGTCATAAGTCCCTCATTTTTGGCTTCTAAATCAAGTTTATATGGAATTTTATCAAATCTATTATTTTTAAATTCAGATATAAGCTCTCCTACGTTGTCTTCAAAATTATTATAATCTCTTTCATCACAGGTTATATTCAAAAGCAAATTATCTTTAGTAAATATCTCCTTAGAAACTCTTTCTAAATTATGCCTTATTTCGTCTGCTTTACTTTCAAAATTATTTTCCAAATCAGATATAAATTTATAAAATTCCAGTCCATTCAGCATATCTTCATACTTACTTGCAGGTGAAAAATATGAAGATACATGATTTGCAACTACTATATGACCCCTTTCAAAAATAGTCATTTCAATTCTGGACTTAGTCTCCTGAATTATCTCCCTCAACCTTTTTTTCTCATCAAATCCAGTATGATTTATTACTTCCTTTAATATAGAAAGCAATTTCGGCAAATTATTTATAAGAACCTTTGAGCGTACTATAAATTTAGGATAAAATTTCCTGCTGCTCCCATTCTTTGCAAAAGGCTGTGAAAAATAATTTATTCCACCTGTATATATATTTATTTCTTTAGCTAGATCTTCATAATAATAATTTTCTGTACTTACCTTTCCAAGTACAGTACTTAAAAGCGATATATATGGAATAAATTTTTCTTCGACGCCCTCTGTATTGAAATACAGATTTATATAATAGATTCCATTGGTAAATATAGGATAAAACAGTACTTCTACATCCTGTATTTTTTTATTTACAAGCTCAAGTTTTTTGGCATCAGGTTTTATATCTTTCAGGGATAAAAGAGGTATTTTCATAAGATTCTCCCTGCCGTCCCTCTCCATCTGTCTCTTTTTCAACTTCATTGTATCTTGAATTATTTTTTCAATTTCATCTTCTGAAAGACTATCCTTAAAATTTTTTAATTTTTCTTTTAACAGTTCATCCTTTCTTTCTTCAAGACCTCTTTTAGGCTTAATTACCAGTATAGAACTGTGATTGTTTTTTAGGATGTGCCTATCAATAAGCTTTTCAAAATAACCATTATCCAGCTGCGATTTTATCTTATTTAATACTGACTCATAGGTAAGGTGGATCCATGGCTCACTATCATACAGCCAGCCATCCATACATTTCATTCCATATATAAGCCCTTTTGGATACCCCTTATAGTCTGCTTCCCTGAGCTGAAATTCCTTTATATTTATAGAAGCCTCCATCAGCTTTTTATCCATACCCTTATCTACGATATTTTTTAACGTTTTCTCAACTATTTCTTGAAATCTATATTTTTCTTTTTCATTGGAGCCCTTAACTACTATTCCAAACATGGGCTGAAGTATACCAGATTCAAATACACCAAATACATCTTTGCCTATTTCAGCATCAATCAATGCCTTTTTAAGAGGTGAAGATGGAGTTTCCAAAAGCATATGTTCAAGTATATCAAAAGCTAAATACAATTCATTATCCACAGCCGTCCCAACAGAATAATTCAAACTCAAAAAAGTTTTATCTTCTTCTTTTTCCGCACTCGAAACAGGATATTCTGTCACCATCTCTCTACGCTTATGAAAAGGTTCCTGCACCAATACATCAGAATTCACTTCTCTTCTATTAAAATAGTTTAAATACTCACTGTCCAAAAATTTAAGTTTCTCCTCTATATCCATATCACCATATAGATATATATAACTATTGGAAGGATGATAGTATTTACTGTGAAAATCCAGGAACTGCTGCTGTGTAAGCTGTGTTATAACCTCAGGATCACCTCCAGACTCCACTCCATATTGAGTATCCGGATAAAGTGATTCAAGCATTTTCCTGAATAATATAGATTCTGGAGATGAAAAAGCTCCCTTCATTTCATTGTAAACCACACCTTTATAAGCTATATCCTCTTCCTTACTATTCAATTCATAATGCCATCCTTCCTGCATCATGATTTCAGGATACTTATATATATTAGGATGAAAAACTGCATCAAGATAAACATCCATGAGATTTTCAAAATCCCTGTCATTTACACTTGCAACTGGATACATGGTTTTATCAGGAAAAGTCATTGCATTTAAAAAAGTATTGAGAGATCCCTTTACCAATTCCACAAAAGGTTCTTTCACTGGAAATTTTTTTGAACCACAGAGTACAGAATGTTCAAGTATATGAGGTACTCCTCTGCTGTCATCCGGTGGAGTTCTAAAACTTATGGAAAACACCTTATTGTCATCCTTATTTTCTAAAAAGAACAGTTTTGCACCACTTTTTTCATGATAAAAAAACATTCCTATAGAATTTATGTCCTCTAATTTTTTCTGTTCCAGCAGTTTAAAACCACTGTAAATTTCCCCTACATGCATATCACCGATTCTCCTTTACATATACTCGTGAAGCTCTCTGCCCCACGGACTTGATTTTTCCTATTTCTTAATCCAATCCTCTAATTTATCATAGCACTCCAGTGCCTCTCTATATCCCTGATTATACAATTCCGTAAGCTTATGTTTATTTTTTTCTATTCTTTTCACTTTCAAGGGCTGCTTGGGTCTGATCACAAAAACACTTCCCTCTCTTCTAAGTTTTTCTATATACCTTAAAGTATGATTGTATTTTCTATGTCTGTTTATCATGGCTTCTACCAATCCACTATAGTTAGAATATAATCTTCTGGCCAAGAATTTCATCTTGAAAGGCTTTTTCACATAATCTCTATTTCTGGTTAAAATAATTATATTCTTTTTATTGCCATCTTTTATAGATTTTTCTATGGGTATGGGATCAGAAATTCCCCCATCAAGCAAATTCAACCCTTTGAATTTTACGATGGAAGCCATAAAGGGCAAGCTGCTGGAAGCCCTTACGGCATCAAATATATCACCGTCCTGACATTTATTCTTCTCAAAATATACGGGTTTTCCAGTGTCACAGTCTGTAGTGCCAACTATAAATTTTTCTTTTGATTTATTAAATGTGTCTACATCAAATATCTCCAGCTTATTTGGTATTTCATTGAAAATAAAATCCGCTCCAAAAATTCCCTTTTCAAATATAAGATTTCTGCAGCTTAAATATCTGGGATCATCTACATAATTTATATTTATTCTTTTATTTCTTCCCTTTTGTCTTGAAAGATATGAGCACGCATTACAGGCTCCCATGGAGACCCCTATAATATAAGGTAAATATAAATTTTTTTCCATAAATAAATCCAGTACTCCAGCAGTATACAGCCCTCTCATTCCTCCACCTTCCAAAACCAATCCTATATTCTCCATATACTATTTTGCCCCTCTTTCGCCCGTTATTATATATATTTCCCAGGTAAAATTTTATTATTAATATATTATTTTAGCACATATAGGTGAGTTAGTGAAGGCGTAAAAAAACAAAGTAGACTGTAAATTGTGAACTAAATAGGAAATGGGCACTCCTGAGAAATTTCAGTGGTGCCCATTACATTATAGAAACATCTTTTAGAATTGTGTTATTTCAATTTGACTAAAAGCTCACCGGTTCTAACCCTCTGGCCTTCTTTTACAAACACACCTTCAACTACTCCTGAAGTAGTTGCTGTAACATTTGTTTCCATTTTCATAGCTTCTATTACAATCAAACTCTGTCCTTCCTTAACTTCACTTCCGGTCTTTACAAGTGTCTTAACAATATTTCCCGGTATACTTGCTCCTATTTCCTTATCATTATCCGGATCTGCCATCACAGATGAATTTTCCTGAATTACAGATCCCGCAGAGAATGATTTATCTTTTATTCTTATGTCTCTCTTATTTCCATTTATTTCAAATACCAAAAATCTATATCCCTCAGAATCAGCTTTTGTAATATCCAGTAATTGTACATATAAACTGCGTCCTTGACCCATCTCAACTTCACAAAATTCACCTTCAGAAAGTCCATAGAAAAATGTGCTGCTTTCCATATGACTGAGATCCCCAAACTTGTCTACATAGTTTAAGTAATCTTCAAATACATCAGGATAAAGAGCGTAGCTGATAATTTCCTTTCCATCAAATTTTCTCTTGTATTTTTTACTCAAGTGTTCTTCTATCTTCTTAAAATCTTCAGGCGGTAGAAATTCTCCTGGTCTGCCAGCTAAAGGTTCTTCTCCTTTTAATACCAGTTTTTGAAGTTTCTTGGGAAATCCTCCCATAGGCTGACCCATCATACCTTTGAAATAAGAAACCGTAGAATCAGGAAAATTTAAACTCTTTCCCTTTTCATATATATTTTCCTCGTTCAAATTATTTTGCACCATGAATATAGCTAGATCACCTACCATTTTAGATGATGGGGTCACTTTGACTATATTTCCAAGCATCTTGTTTACTCTGGTATACATATTCTTTACGTCTTCAAAACGATCGCCTAGTCCAAAACTCTCCACTTGAGGCTTTAAATTAGAATATTGACCTCCAGGGATTTCATATTTATATATCTCTGCAGTACTGGATTTAAGACCTGATTCAAACTGGCTGTATACAGGCCTTACATCCTGCCAATAATCTGATATTTTTTGAAGTTTATCAAGATCAAGCCCCGTATCCCTTTCCGTATTTTGAAGTGCTGCCACTACGGAATTAAGTGACGGCTGGCTTGTAAGTCCCGACATGCTGCTGAAAGCAGTATCCACAATGTCAACTCCTGCCTGAGAAGCCATTATAAGCGTTGCAACTCCATTTCCCGTAGTATCGTGAGTATGAAGATGTATCGGTATGGATATCTCATTTTTAAGGGCTTTTATGAGTTTATACGCTGCATAAGGTTTCAAAAGCGAAGACATATCCTTTATTCCCAGGATATTAGCTCCCGTCTTCTCTATATCTTTAGCTAAATTTACATAGTATTTCAATGTATACTTGTCTTTATTACTATCTAACACATCTCCCGTATAGCACATGCAGGCCTCAGCTATTTTACCTTGATTTAAAACTTCATCTACAGCAACCTCCATACCTTTTAGCCAGTTTAGAGAATCAAATATTCTAAACACATCAATACCTGAATTAGCAGACTGCTTTATAAATTCTCTTATTACATTGTCAGGATAATTTTTATATCCAACTGCATTTGCTCCCCTTAAGAGCATCTGGAATAATATATTAGGTATTTTTTCTCTTAATTTTTCAAGCCTTTCCCAGGGTGATTCCTTCAAAAATCTGTAGGCTACATCAAAAGTAGCTCCACCCCACATTTCCATGGAAAATAGATCCTTTGTCAATACTGATTGGGCATCTGCTATCTTTAACATATCCCTGGTTCTCATTCTCGTAGCCATCAATGACTGATGAGCATCTCTCATAGTGGTATCAGTGAGCAAAAGCTTTTTTTGAGACTTTATCCAGTCAACAAGCCCCTTCTGACCCTTTTCATCCAATATCTGCTTGGTTCCGGTAAGCTTCAGTCCTTTTTCTACAACTGGTACAGTTGGAACATTAAAGCTTGGCTTTTTACCATGTGTCCCATTTATCACTTTTTCCCCTATAAACTTCATTATTCTAAGATCTTCATCAGGCCTTGGATCTATGTTAAACAGTTCAGGAGTATTTTCAATGAAATTAGTATCACATTCACCTCTGTGGAATTTTTCATTGTTCAGTACATTTATCAAAAATCCAGCATTTGTCTTGACACCAGATATGACAGTTTCCTTTATGGAACGTATTGATTTTCTTATCGCATCTTCAAAGGTTCTTGACCAGGATATATTTTTTACAAGAAGGCTGTCATAATATGGGCTTATAACTGCTCCTGTAAATCCACTTCCACCATCCAATCTTATTCCAAAGCCGGACCCTGTCCTATACATGTCTATTCTTCCAGTATCCGGTGCAAAATTATTCAGTGGATCCTCTGTAGTGACCCTGCACTGTATGGCATAGCCATTTAATTTAATATCATTCTGAGAATTTATACCTATTTCTTTTGAATTAAGCGGATAGCCTTCAGCTATAAGTATTTGGCCCTGGACAATATCTATTCCTGTAACCATTTCACTCACTGTATGCTCTACCTGAATTCTGGTATTCATCTCTATGAAATAGTGATTACCGCCTTTATCTACTAAGAATTCCAGTGTTCCTGCACTTCTATATCCTACAGTTCTTGCAATTTTCAGTGCATCTTCACATATCTCATTTCTCTTTTCCTTTGACAGAGCTATAGCCGGTGTAAATTCTATTACCTTTTGATGTCTTCTCTGTATGGAACAATCCCTTTCATACAAGTGCACTATATTGCCATATTTATCACCAAGTACCTGAACTTCAATATGTTTAGGGCCTTCAATATATTTTTCAATAAATATGTTTTCTGAGCCAAAAGCCTTTTTTGATTCACTCTTTGCACTGTTGTATGCCTCTATAAGATCTTCTTCTTTTCTGACTATTCTCATGCCTCTTCCGCCGCCACCAGCTGCTGCTTTAATCATGACAGGATACCCACAAAATTTTGCAGATTCCAAAGCTTGCTGTTCTGTTCTTATGGGTTCTTGAACTCCGGGTATGGTTGGCACTCCGGCTTTTTTTGCTACAATCTTGGATTTTATCTTATCACCAAGCATCTCCATCATATTTGAAGTTGGTCCAATAAATTCTATACCAGCTTCCTCACATTTCCTTGCAAATTCAGAATTTTCTGCAAGGAACCCATATCCCGGATGTATTGCATCTACCTTTTTCTTCAGAGCTATATCTATTATCTCATCAATATCCAGATATGCCTCTACTGGATTTTTATCTTTCCCTATCAAATAGGACTCATCAGCTTTAGTTCTAAAAAGAGATCTCTTGTCCTCATTAGAATATATCGCTATGGTAGTTATCCCTAATTCCTGACAAGCTCTGAATATTCTTATAGCAATTTCCCCTCTATTTGCCACAAGTACTCTCTTAATTTTTCTCATAGATTACTCATCCCCTTTATAAAAATTATATATTTTTGTATATTTATTAGCTTATACCATTAAATTTGAGCGATACAATATTATTAT
>NZ_FXYI02000115.1:0-11514 GCF_900184915.1 Clostridium sp. HV4-5-A1G
AAATATACTTATATATTGAATATATAGATAATATTGGTTAATAAGAATAAACGGAATACACCCTTATAACTCTAATGTTAATCATATTTTTAATTAAGCTGCTTGTTAATAACTTTTTAACTCATTTGCCATTTTTCCTGTTATTTAACTATATATATGCCTTACAATTTTCATGCTTTTATGATAACATACTTATTGTAGAACTTTATCATACTTAAAACACAACAATAGTTCTATGATTGTGCTATAGGTACAATCATAGAACTAATATAAATTTTTTCACATTAGGGGAGTGTTTTTATCATATGCTGAATTCTGAATTTGCTCAAAACTTCATATCAAAAATTCACAAGCAGTTAAATGTCAATGTAAATATCATGAACGAAAAAGGGATTATCATTGCTAGCTCAAACGTTGAACGAATAGGAAATTTTCATATGTGTGCATATAAAATTATTCATGAAAAACTCAGTATAATGATAACAGAAAAAACCAGTGATGATTTAATTGGAGTAACTAGTCCTGGGGTAAATTTGCCTTTATTAGATGGTATTGAACCAATAGGCGTGGTTGGTGTATCTGGAGATCCTGAAAAAGTCATGTCCCTTGCAAAAATGATAAAATTCGCCTTAGAATCTCTATTTGAATATGAAAATAAATATTATTTTACATTACATAATCAACATGAAAACAGTAAATTTGTTCAGGCTCTTTTATTTGATTATCCTCAAAATCCCTCCAGAATACTAAAAATAGCCAGAAGAATGGGATTTAAGGACAATTTCCTGCGCATCCCTATTTTCTTATGTTTTTCTGGAGATTATGCAAAAAAACTTACCAATCATATATCAGATATATATCAAAAGATAAGCTATTATTGCAGGCAAGATATTCTTCTTAGTATAGACGCACAACATATCTTACTATTTAAGGCTCTTAAGCATAATGAAGTTTCATTTTACAAAGCTTATGTAAAAGATTACATTAGAGAACTGGAAAATAACTTAAATGTAAAACCACAAATAAAATACATTTGCGGTATATGCCAAACATCATTCTTAAAATATGACAAAATTTATAAATATATGAGTTGGCTGAAAAACGACAAGAGGTACTCTAATAAAAAACTCACCTTTCTACAGGATTATTTTTTAGAATATCTACTAGAAAGCTACAGCATTGAAAACTTTTCTCCTTTTTTTGAAAAATATTGCACTCTTATTACAAAAAACTTAGACATTAATAGATTCTTAGATACAGTAAGTGCTCTTATAGACAATAATATGAAACCAAAGTTAGCCGCTGAAAGTTTATATATACATAGAAACACTATCGTCGCACGATTAAACAAAATAAAAAAGTTATTGGGTATAAATCCTATCAACAACGTCAATGACGCAATATTTTTAATTTCTATTTACGAATATTTAAAGCATCAGATATAATTAAAAAGGCCATTTTATACATCAAACAGCCTTTTTACCTGCTATAATAAACAATTAAGAAATAAAATATAGCTCCAATTAGTGCAGAGCCAGTTGCCTGTCCAATATTGCGTGATAAATTCAGAAATTCCGATGATAATCCTCTTTATTTGTCCTTTCTTTATAATGACTGTAAATTTTTCCATATAGGTGATTCAAAAATTCCTTCTTCAGCTTCTTGTTCCATATTCAGATATAATTTCCACGGAACGGCATAAGTTAAATATTCATCTGGTATTAATTTTCTTGTAAAAATTCGTGCCGCAAGATCTATAAATCCCAGTACTGCAGAAGGATCTTTTAATTCTGCCTGTCTAAAAACCTGTGCCCCAATCATTTGACAGGCGGAGCTTTGAGGTGTTATAGTGATATTTATTCCATCTCTTATGGAGCCTGCAAGTGTCATAAGGGCAGTAAGCTCAAGTGGATTAACTATAAATATTACGGATTTGGCCACTTCATTTTCTGATAGGTTTTCCAAGGGCTTTAAAATTGCGTATTTTTCTTTGAAATTATATACTGGTAATTCTTCCGTAATCCATTTTCTGGCCCTTTCCCGTGATGTAAAAAAGCGTTCTCCTTCTAAAAATTTTTGCCTGTCATGTTGATTCATTTTTTCAGTCAATCCCTTATATTGTTGTTCGTTTTTTGCAGATTCCAGTCCTTTGGAAAAAAATGCTGAAAAAGTATCTACTCCCCCGGGCAGAGAATCATAATAGCCGTTTCCAAATCCAAGACCAGCTTTTGCACCGGTACAGCAGCAAGTATTTCGATCAAAAACTGCAGTTTTCCTATGAACAGCTACCTGGGTAAAATACGTCATTATACATCCTCTTTGAGAAGGAGACGGCTGTATATACGATTCCGGCAGTTCATTGCTATGCATTAAAATTACAGGTTTGAATTTTCCATTTAGTTTTCTGGAAATGATACTCTTCATTATAAAGCCTCCTTATTTTTACCTAAATAATCTATGGATGTTTTACCCATTTTTTTAATAAGTTTCTCTAACAATTCTTTATCCTCAGGAGAAATTTCATTCAACAAAATTTTTGTCCATTCTTTTTCAATGTTATTTATCTGTTCATAAATGATTTTAGCTTTTTCAGTAGGGTATAACAACATTTTACGTTTATCATTATTATTAGGAATTCTTATGATAAATCCCTTTTTCTCAAGCTGCATGAGAGCCCTTGTAATATTGCTTTTATTAACATAAACAAAAGGATACAATCCATCCTGGGTAATTCCCGCGTGTTCACATATTTTTAGAATAAACATATGCTGGCTGCTGTTTATTCCTAGTTTTCCAAGTTCTTTATTCAAGTACATTTTACTGAATCTATCTGTAATGGAAATCCATTTTATAAGTTCGATCATATTTTCTCCTTAAATGTAAAAAACTTTATAATAGTTGCGATCGCAATTATTATAAAATAGCAATGTGCTTTTGTCAAATAAATATTCTACTACAAGAATAAATTTTGTGTAATACTCTTGGCTGAAATATTTGCTTACATAGCACTCCTAATTACTATATACTTAGGAGTACTATCGGCGAATATATTACCAGAATTGGTATTCGTTCTTCTTTTAATAAATGGGATCAATAAATTTGAAAACATAGATAATCTAATAATTTCTAATCAACACTTCTTCGACTTCCCCTCTTTTAGAGGCAACACTGTTAATTGATCTGTTAGCATTGACTATTTCAATACTATAACCACTATAGAGCTTCCTGATAAATTCGGTATTACTGTTTGATAAGAGAAATCTTATCTTCTTTTTTTTTAATTCATCACAAACTTCCTTTAATTCAATTTGTTGCTCCCTTCTAAATCCTCCTGTGGTATATCCTGTAAAATTGGAACTGTGACTTATAGGATCATATGGAGGGTCAAAATATACAAATGAATTTTTTTTAATTCCTTTTAAAACTTCTTTATAATCACCAGATTTTATTACAATATCATTCTCATTTAAAAATTTGCTCACTGCCCTCAAAATTACATCATTAACGATATTAGGATTTTTGTACCGTCCAAAAGGAGTATTAAAATATCCTGCTTGATTTACTCTATATAGCCCATTATAACATGTCTTATTCAAGTATATAAACCTGCTGGCCTTTCTTACTTCTGACCAATTTTTATACTCCTTCTTTCTGTCAAATTCTCTCATTTTATAATAAAATTCTTCATCATTGGGATAAGTTTTTAAATATTGAATCAATTCCTCTACTTTATTTTTTATAACATTATACGTATTTATTAATTCAAAATTGTAATCATTTATAACCGCTTTTTTAGGCTGCAAATCGAAGAAAACAGCTCCCCCACCCACAAACGGCTCATAATACTTATAATTTCCTTTAGGTATATATTTACCTATTCCTTTAATTAACTGACGTTTTCCCCCAACCCATTTAACAAAAGGTTGAATTGATTTATTCTTCATAAATATATTTCATTCCTTTAAAGATAGATACTTTTATAAGAAAAAAGAAAGTGATGTATATCATCTGTTTTCAACTATCTGAACCTCCACTCCATTTGGATCCTCTATAAAAAAGAATTTAACTTTTGGTGATGGTGAAATAGGTCCTCTTTTAATGATTATACCTTTGCTTTTTATATATTTCATAGTTTCATCCAGCGATTTCACTTCAAATCCGATAGATATTCCCCTGCTTTCAATTTTAGAATTATTACCTTTATCATATATCAATTCAATTTTGGGTTTATCATTTTCTCCAATCATAGCAATATCCACCCCTGAATTTGGACTAAATCTACTAAAAATTTTAATTCCCAGCAGTTCATTGTAAAATTTCAAAGATTCCTCCATACTTTTTACGTTTAATGTTATCCAGCAAAAATTCATAATATATCAATCCTCCATATCATATTTTATATTTTCTTTATTTCTAATTATCTCTATAGATAACTTTTCTACTTCCTATTAGTTCCGTTTCCAACAAGCACTGTCAGAGCAAAATATATGTATTATCATCTCTGTCATCTAATTGACCTCCTCTACTTTTTTCAATTTAAGTGATTATGACGGGCTCTTTAATTATTTATATCGAAGAATGCTTTGAAATAATTCCCTGAAATCAAACATGGCATAAAGATATATCCCGCTGACTGCTAATGATGTTAGTAGTATACCATAAATTATTATAAATTTTATTTTAATGCTTTTAGTCAGTTTAAAATAGAAGCTGTTTTTATATTTTCTGGTAAAATCATATGTTTGGTAAATCCCTATTGCAAGAATAATAAGTAATGAAATTTTGCCTTTCAAACCTTTTATAGATATAAGTAAATACAATATAAACGGCAGCCCTATATAACATATAACAGGAGATATTGCTTCAGCTATATGACCTCCATCAAGGGGTTTTACAGGAATTAAATTTATTAAGTTAATTACCATGGAAGTGAAGCTCAACACCAAGAATGTAACATCCCCTGTAAAATAATAAATTGCATAGTAGATAAATCCAAATATGCCCCCAAAAAGTGGACCTCCTATTGCAACAATTGCGTTTTCCCTGCAGTTCTCAATATTTTCATGAACTATATATGCACCAAAAGGCGTAAACCCTCCAAAAGCAACTTTTAAATTCAAAAATTTTGCTGAAACATAATGCCCGGCTTCATGAATAAGTAAAATAAATAAATATCCCAATGCATAATAAAAATTAATGACAAATCTCAATACCAATATTGTCAGAGAAACTATGAATACATTAAATACTATTTTTCCCACACCTGGCTTTTTTATTAAATCCACACTGTCTTTCACATTGTAATCCTCCCCATCTCCTCATCAAGTATTTGTCAATTATAGGCTTAGTTTTCTTTTATAAAAAGTATTTACAAATCATTTCTCAATTTCACATATATTATAAAGGTATTGTCCTTGTTTTTCGCCCATACCTCTCCCTTATGCAATTTAACAATATTCTTTACTATTGCAAGCCCTAATCCTGAATTATTTTCATAAGAATTTCTTGACTTATCTCCCATGTAAAGCCTTTCAAATATCTTTCCAATTTGCTCATCTGATAAATCCTGAATGGGTTTATTTTGAAAACTCACTACTGTGTTTTTTTTATCTGAAGTAATATTCACATATACACTGCTGTTTTCAACACTATATTTTACGGCATTGGACAGTATATTCTGAAAAGCTCTGCTTATGAGGTAGGGATCCACATTCAATTTCAGATCTTCCATATCATACTTTTTTACAAATTCAATCCCCGATTTCTCCGCCAAAATGGACATCTCCCCTATAATCTGTTCCATAATTTCAACTATGTTCACATTACACAACTCGGTTTTTACTTCACCGCTTTCCAGCTTTGAATATTGAAACAGATTGTCTATTAACAGCTTGAGCTTTTCCGCCCTTTCCAGAGACTTTTTACTGTAGATTTCCCTATTTTTTACGGAAGTGTTTTTGTCGTTTAATAGATATAGATAGCCAATCAAAGAGGTAAGAGGAGTTCTCAAATCATGGGACAGATTTGTCATCAATTCATTTTTAAACCTTTGAAGAGATTTTTCACGTTCCATCATATTTTTCAGATTGAGTGACATCCTATTTATTTCCTCTGCCAAAATTCCCAGTTCGTCACTGCCTCTTTTTTCAAGTTTACAGTTCAAGTTTTCCTGGGAAATTTTTACTATACTTCTGCATATATATTTTATATATATGGCTTTTTTGTAGGACCAGAAATAAATAATTCCCAGTGAGATCACAATTGGAAATGCTATTATATGCATATGCTTGAATATTTCATATACCGTAAAGCTGAATATAATTATTATAAAAAGCTCTCTGGATACACTTTTTAGGAAAAATTCTTTCATTTTACTTATCAATTTTATAACCTACTCCCCAAACCACTTTTATGTATTTGGGCTCTCCTGGGTTTATCTCTATCTTTTCTCTTATATTCCTTATATGCACTGCCACCGTATTCTTGGAATTGTAAAAAGCTTCATTCCATACATTTTCATATATAGTTTCCGTACTGAGCACCCTTCCCCTGTTTTCCGCAAGTACCTTTAAAATAGAAAATTCAATGGGAGTAAGTTCTACTAAATTCTCCCCAACAAATACCTCATGGGATTCAGTATCTATTGTAAGATCATCTATAACAATCTTATCCCTGTTATGAGGTTTCTCCCCATTGAATTCTGAATATCTTCTGATTTGGGATCTTACCCTGGCCACCAGTTCCAGTGGATTAAAAGGTTTTGTCACATAGTCATCGGCACCTATATCAAGGCCCAATATTTTACTGCTGGGATCATCTTTTGCAGAAAGCATTATAATAGGTATTTTTTTCTCCTTTCTAATTTCAAGGCAAGTATGCAGTCCATCCAGCCCCGGCATCATTATATCCAATATTATCAAATCCACAGCTTGCTTTTTCAACTTTTCTATTGCTGACACCCCATCACAAGCAGTGATCACCTCAAATTTGTCATTTTGGAGATAAATCTTTATTATATCCAGAATATCCTCGTCATCGTCTACTACCAATACACTGTATCCCTTCATGCAAATGTCCCCCTTACTGCAATTCACAATTAAAACAATAATTTTATTATAACATGTTCTATAATTTTACGCTTTTTGCAGATTTGATAAAATTAAATCTTTCCACAAAACATGAGAAGAAGTAAATCATTATAAATGTACAGGGAAATGAATAACGGGGCTGGCCTTCAGAAATAAAATACACAAGGGCAAACATGTAAAAACAAACAAGGTTGTATATTGAATAGCGATCTACAGACTTTTTACCTGAAAATCCCTTAATTGTTATTACACTGTATACAAGCAGCATGACTACAGCAGGAACAAATACCACATATCTTGCAGCATAGGCGTAAAATGAAAATATAAATTTAAAAATTGGGTTTACATTTGCACCATTGAAACTATAGTCTATTTCACTGAAGCCGATATAGGTAATAAACAGCCGTTTGAACCCAAGCTGAACAAATTCTGCTGGATGTGCTTTTATCCATTTCCGTGCTGCCCTGGAGAGCATTTCGTTTTTATCCGTAGCATTGGCATTTATATATTCAGTCTTTTTTACAACAGAATTGCGCACATTTCTGGCATCCATCCACAAGCCATATCTGTTCTGGGAATTATTGTTTACATAAAGTACTATTCCCCCATTGTTGGATATAAAAGTGAACTGCCCCAGGAGTCTGGTATTTCTATATAACCATGGGGATATGGCTACAGCACTTATTATAAATACTATAATTGAATGTTTTAATACTGCCGAAAACTTCATTTTGAAGCACAGTTCCACTATAAAAACCAGAAGAAAAAATCCCAGGAAAAATGGTTTTACCATGGCACCCGCAGCTGTCAGTACGCCAATCAGTATGTATTTGTGTTTAACATCATAGAAGTATAAAAACGTTATTAAAAGCAATATGGCAGTAAACAGTATTTCTCCTGCTAAAATACTGTTGTAGAATATATTGCTGGGGAAAACAACAAATAGACCATATGTAAATTTACGCCTTTTCTCACTCAAATCTGCTTTTTTTAATATTTTATAAAAAAGTACGTAGTTTACGAATGTAAGTGTTAAATTAAAAATTTTTGCTGCTGCCAAGCTACTGCCAAAAATTTTATATACAAGCCCCAGCACAACGGGATACCCCACAGAAGTGTAGGTGTCACCCCAAGGTCCTCCAGCCGCTATCTGTCTGGCTAGTCCATCATAATAGGCAAAATCGGAAAAGGGCTGTGTATTTACCAAAAGCACCCACAGTATACTCATTAAAATTCCGAACAGAGCAGCTTTCCTATAATATTTCTCCATAACAATCCTCCTTTTGATTTTCATATCAGATTCCATTTTAAAAAAAACTTTTAAAGAATCAGTTATAAAATCTATGAAGATTTTCTGAAGATTATACTGATAAGCTGCAAAGACTTTCCTTTTGAATAAAAGAAAAATGAGAAATATAATTCCCGAGCCTAAAAGCTCAGGAAAATTGATTATCACTATTCTATAACTTTTTGCAATTTTAAATATGTATTTTAACCCTCTACCTTTTCGGGTTCATCATATTTTTCCCCAAAAGTCTCTACAGTTACCTTTTTCATTTTTTGATCCTCATAAGGCCTGTCGTTATAATCCCTTTTTTGTGATACTATTTCATCTATCTCTTCCATTCCCTCTATAACTTTTCCAAAAGCAGCATACTGGCCGTCAAGATGAGGGGCATCATCCGTCATTATAAAGAATTGAGAGCCTGCAGAATTTGGTGCCATGGTCCTTGCCATAGAGATCACTCCCCTTGTATGTTTTAAATTATTTTTAAAATTATTCGATGAAAACTCACCTTTAATGGAATAACCTGGTCCTCCCATTCCACTACCTTCAGGATCTCCTCCCTGAATCATAAATCCGGGTATTACTCTGTGAAAAATTGTATCATCATAAAAGCTCCTGTTTATCAAAAATATAAAATTATTCACCGTATTTGGTGCAATATTTGGATAAAGTTCCATCTTTATGGTTTTGTTATTTTCCATTTCAATTGTAACTACAGGATTTTTCATTTATTTTCCCTCTTTCTATAATAAGATTTGATTGTGTATATTTATCCGATAGCTACCTGCCCTAATACTGCCACTTCTATAAGTGACAGATAAGGGCAGCTACGCTCCTGGATAACGATTTCTAAACTTCAGGTGATGTCAAAAACCCCACCTGAAGCAAGAACTCTGTTTATACTATTGAAGCTTTTATATAATTATATAATATTCACCCTGTTTATTAAAGCCCTGGATCTCTCTAGAGCTTTTCTTTGTATTTTTACCAGCCTATATTCTCCAATTTTACCTTTATAAATATATAAATAAAAAATTAAGCAAATAACAATTGAATTGATAAAAATAATAAAAAATATCATAAAAGAGTGTATTTTTTGCTTCAATTATAATATAATAATAAGGTATGTAGGTGAGTGATTACAGAGAAATTGTAAATTCACAAAATCATGTTATACGAGAAAGAACCTATATATAAGCAAGTAACTTCTCCCAAAAGTTACTTGTTGTTTTCATTTTTTGGTTCATCTATTTTAACTTTAACATCTGTCAAAATCTTATCTTTCGAAACACCGGTCTTGCTTTCAAAAAACATTTTAATCTTATCTTGCTTGTAGCAGAAAACTGAAATAATACATAAACTCAATATCTCGGTAATTGAAAGCACTACAATGCACAGGAAGAAAAAGTTCATTCACATTACCCCCTTCCATTGTGCCAACCTGTCATCCCTGTAACCACCCATACAGTAATGATAGAAAGGGGTAATTCTATATAACATGAATCATTACTATTAAATACATTATAGCATAATAATGGTAATGATTAAAAGATACCAAGTTTATGTATTTTTTATATTTATGTGAACAAATCAAAAATGAGAGGTAGATAAGATACAGGTACATTAATATCAGCCATAAATATGAATGATTGTTTTTCCTATATTTTTTATCCTTTTTTCACTCTGTCCCAGCAAAAAATTGACATAGTAATTCTGCCACTCCCTTTCCATGTTTCCTCTACAGTTTATCAACTGATCGTGTGTAAGTTTAAAGGAGCTGCATGCCAGATCATCATAAAATACAGTTTTCCCCAATAGGGCAAGAAAAGTATCATCAAGAGATTCAAATACCTCACATAGAGTTAAAAAAGCACATTGTTCAATAAGTATTTGAAAAACACTGATCGGTGATTGTGAAATATCTATTTTATATTTTTCCCCATAGCCTTTAAGTATTTCTAAAATAGATGATTCCTTAAAAAAATTGCAGAATTCTGTTTCAACTTTCAATTTTTCAAGATACTGTTTTATGTAAAAAATTCCTTTTATATTCATATCATCAAAAACAAGAGGATAATCCATACTGGAGTATGTATCCTGCGCCCCAAAAATTATATCATAATTTTTAAAAAAATCCGGCAGTGCAGCATCTATCGTATCATTATACATCTTAACTGGAACCCGAAGTCTATTTTCTTTTATTTCTTCGTAAAGTTTTTCACATTGGCAGAAAGTTTCTTTTAAAATTTCAATCCCCTTTTTATAAATTTCAAGTATATTTCCTTTTGAAATTAAAAAAGACCTGCTGGAGTCTTGCTGATTTTGAACACAGGCATTAACTGCATAATAAATCGAACCTAAAATACGAAAAGCAGTATCTTCCTTTATGGAACTGCCCTTTCCCCTTGTATATTTCACTATTAGGTTTTGAAAAATTGACATTATATCTCCTTCCAATGTTACTCCTCCTCTTCCCTACAAGTAAGCTTTTTACCATGCCTGAAATTATTTATAATTTTTTCAGTACCTTTTCCCATTACAAGTTCCATGGAACCATTATAGACATTTCCATAAAAAAACATTAAGGCTTCCAATACCTGTTTATCAGGTAAAAAGTCTGACGTACAGTTTTTTACATAGTGAAAAATCGCATACATATCATTGATTGTTTCCACTAAATTATCCTGATTTACATAAGGAGATTTTCCAATTTTTCTTATAATGAATTCAATTATATCCAGATTGAGCTCAATTCTACCCTGACTTTTCAAGGTGCTGTTTTTTGCATTTATTATATCTTTTATATCCTCTACACCAAGAACAAGATTGTACTTACTTAACTCGGCATTTAACTTGAAAATTTCATCTATGCTGTTAGATTTTTTAGATTTACTTACTGAGTCAAATATTTTGGGCAAATTCATGACTTTTCCTCCTAAAAATTTAATTTAGTACATTTGACATATAATTTATTTTGTGATAACATATGATATATTGGGTTTTTGTATGTATTTTTAATTTATTATATCATACCAATATATAAAAACAAGCCATTTCTATTTTTTTCTACCTCAAATTATCTCATCTCATTATTAATATTCTTTAATAATCTTATAATATAATCATAATCTACAAGTG
>NZ_FXYI02000116.1:0-11405 GCF_900184915.1 Clostridium sp. HV4-5-A1G
GGTATATAAATAACATATATTATATGATAATGTTTTTATTGTTTTTATATCCTATGTATTTAAAAGAGAAATGGATGTTTTGAAGCATTCGTTTCTTATATTATTATTATTTAGGAGGAATGCCGTATGAAGGTAACTGCAATATTGGAAAAGACAGCTAAGGATGCATTGGTTAAAGCTGGTGTAGAGTTACTTGACAGGGATCCGGAACAAAATCTTGATAAAATATTTGCACTAATAAAAAGGACGGTAAAAAATGATGAGGACAATTTAGCTAAAGTGCTTAGAGTTGAGGAATTGTATAAAACAAATCCTGCAATTCACAAACTAGCTATAAGCATTGTTAAAGATTCCAATAAAAAATGCATAGATAAATTTTTTACTAATTTTTTTGCAAATTCAGCTTGGTATGGGATACCAAAGAGAGAAAAATTTTTTCGAGAAACAGGAACAAAAACTCCTTTTACTATTTTGATGAGTCCATCTATGAGATGTAATTTAAGGTGCACTGGATGCTATGCTTCAAGCTACAGCAAGGAAGATGATATTCCTAAAGAAGAGGTAGATAGAATAATTGGTGAGGCCAGAGATCTTGGAATTTACTATTTTGTAATTCTTGGAGGGGAGCCTTTCATAAATAGCTATATGCTTGATATATATGAAAAATATAATGATTGTATGTTTACTCCATTTTCTAATGGAACTTTATTCGATGAAAAACTGGCAGATAGAATACAAAAACTTGGCAATGTACTTCCCATGTTTTCATTGGAGGGATTTGAAAAGGAAACAGATGAAAGAAGAGGCAAGGGGATATTTAAGAAAGTTATGCATGCAATGGAGCTTCTGAGGGAGAGAGGAGTTTTATTTGGAGTTTCTACAGCAGTTAGCAGGTATAATATAGATACAGTTACATCAGATGAATTCATAGATATGCTAGTGGAAAAAGGCGCTAAAATGAGCTGGTATTTTATATATATGCCTGTAGGTAAAGAACCTGATG
The DNA here is from genome assembly GCF_900184915.1 of Clostridium sp. HV4-5-A1G. NCBI lineage: Bacteria > Bacillati > Bacillota > Clostridia > Eubacteriales > Clostridiaceae > Clostridium > Clostridium sp. HV4-5-A1G. The sequence goes on from NZ_FXYI02000116.1 coordinate 1,004, forward strand.
TGGATTTGATGCTTACCCCCGAACAAAGAATACATCTTGGAGAAAGAGTTAGAAAGATAAGAACTACAAAACCATATTTTGCCATTGACTTTTTTAACGATGCTCCTTATGTTGGAGGATGCATAGCAGGTAAATTTTACTGTCATATAAATTCAGAAGAGCAGGTAGAGCCTTGTATATTTGCCCATTTTGCAGTGGACAATTTGAAGGGCAAAAAACTTGTGGATGTATTCAAGTCAGATTTTTTCAATGAACTGAGGCACAGACAACCTTATAATGACAACTTATTGCTGCCTTGTATGATGATTGACAATACAGAGCAGATTAGAGAAATTGCAAAGAAAACTGGAGCGAAACCTACAGATGAAGGTGCTAGGAGGATGCTGGAAGATCCTGAATTTCAGAAAAAATTGGATAAATTGTCAGCAGATTTTAAACCTTATGCAGAAAGTGCATGGAAAGAAGATTTTAGCTGTAATGGAAATTATAAAATGTCTAAAGGTTAAATCTTTAAAACATCCGAAGAAGAATGACTTCTCCGGATGTTTTAATTTTTTAAGATTTCTTAGATGCAGTATAAAGTTGAAAGATGTATTTTTATTTGTTAAGATTAGTATAAAATGTGTATGCTAAGTTATAATTAATGAAAATATAGGGGAGTTTTTATGAACAGATGTGTAAAGAGGGTATTATTTTTAGTACTAGTGATAATTTTAATTTCTACTGTTTCTTGTAATGGACCTCAAGGTAAAAAAGACAGTAAAGAATTGCTTCAGGGAAATATTAAAATTGTGACTGATATGGAACATGGGCCACAGTTAAAGTTTGCGGCAAATAGATTTAGTGAGACATATAAAAAAGTTACTGTAGATGTCATAACAGTAAAAGGTACGGATGATAATATTAAGTCCATATTGGATAATTCTAAGTATCAAGCAGATATATTGACAGTGAATGACAGTTATGTGAAACATATTCTATCTGCGTATTCAGACAAAATTTTAAAAATAACAGATTCGGTGAGTTTATATAAGAATATTTTATTAAGCAATAAGGTAAACAATGATACTATAAAGGGCTCAATTTATGCATTACCTTGGGATACATGTCCTGAAACTTTAATATATAGAAAAGATATATTTGCCAAAGAGGGTATTGATGAAAATAATATAAAAACCTGGAATGATTATATAGAAGCGGGAAAAAAGATAAAAAAAGATACTGGGAAAGTGTTTATGGCAGATGTTTCTAATTATGATAGTGATATTTTTTTATTGCTTGCAAATCAACTGGGAACAAGTTATTTTAATGAAAGTGGCAAATTGGGATTTGAGTCTCAGAAGTGGTCTAAAGTTATGGATATAGCTAAAATTCTTTATAGAGAAAATTTGATAAAAGATTTTAGTTCTAAAAGTAATTTGATAAATGAATTAAAGGGAGATAAAATAGTGTCATTTATTGGGGATCCAACTTATGCTAAATCATTGATGAATACTTATTCTAAAGATAGTTATAAATGGGGCATAATGAAATTTCCCTCTTTTGAGGCAGGTGGAAATAGAGATGTCTCCGTTGGAGGTACCAATTTAATTATAAATAAAAATACTAAGCAAGCTAAACTGGCACAGACTTTTATAAACTTTGCTCTTACGGACGACAAACTGCAGATGGATTTATTGAATAAATATGGAAGATTTCCTGCAAGTATAAATATATATAATCTTGTAGATTTTAATAAACAAGTTTCTTATTTTGACAATAGGATATGGAATTTATTTGCTGAAGTAGAACAGGGAAGTTTTAATATAAACTATACTAAAGATTTTCCACGAGTAAGAGAAAAGGTAAAGAAAATTTTAACTGCAACCAATGTAGAAAATAAAGATTTTAAGACTATAATGGAAAATATAGAAATGTCTCTTAAAAGTAATTAAAAAAAAATAAAATACTATTCCTTAAAATTTTAATTGAAATATATAAAAACGTTTACTAAATTTTTAAATTAGTGTATAATAAAAATATGGGGAATTAATCTTAGGGATCTTTTAACATATAAGCAAGACCTTTTAACTGGGAGCGAGAGCAGCTAAAAGGTTTTTGCTTTTTTTTATAGCAATTTTACATATCTAAAATTTTTTTATAGGCTCTTATAGTATTTTCCGAAGTTTTCTCCCAGGAGAATTTAGACGCCTGATTTAAAGCTTTTAAGCTCAGTTCCTTCCTTATACTTTCATCGTTGAGTAAGGCCTCTATAGAATACATAAGGCTTTTTATATCAGATGGATTTATAAGGATACCACCATCTCCCACCACTTCTGGAATGGATGATGTATCTGAAGTTATTACAGGAGTACCGCAGCTCATGGCTTCTAATGGCGGAAGGCCAAATCCTTCATATGAGGATGGATATATGAAAGCATCACAAGCATTGTAAAAAATAGGCAGCATTTTTTCCTCCACAAATCCCGTAAATTTAACATTATCTTTTATATTTAAATCTATACTTAAATTTTTTAGTATATCTAAGTCGTCCTTATTTGAGCCTATTATAATTAAGTCATAATTCTTATCTAAATTTTTGTGAATTTTAGAAAAGGAGGTTATTAATGAGGATACGTTTTTCCTGGGACTAAAGCCTCCTATATAGAGAATAAAAGGATTATTTATATTGTAGTTGATTTTTATACTATATTTACATTTGTCTTTTTCTAAGGGCTTATATTTTTCATCTGCGGCCAAAGGAGTTACAAATATTTTATTTTTATCCATTGGAAAGAACTTTAAGATATCATTTTTGGAATGATTGGATACGGTTATTATTCCATCAGCTAAGTCGATAACATTTGGCATTTGCTTTAAAAATTTTTCTAAGTATCCCTTTCCAACAGTTTCAGGAAGTACATAAGGTATTAAATCATGTATAGTGACAACTTTTTTGCAGTTTATATTTTCAGATATGCCGATACCGTTTTGAGGAATATGATATATATCTACAGCTTCCCTTTTTAAATTTTCGGGAAAAAAATATTGTTCAAAAAATCTATGTTGTCTTTTAGAAGACATTATTATTTTAGTATTCTTTTGCCTAAAACTTTCATATTTATTACCTGACCAATATATATTGTAAAAATTTTCCTCGTGATTTTTGATCATATATTTTAGTATTTTTTCTGTATAAGTGCCTATGCCGGTTCCCCTATACCAATTGATTCCTCTTGCATCAACGGCAATTTTCATTGTTCTCTACCTCCACACTCTAGTAACACTAAACTGATTGAAGCGTTCTAATATATATTATTAACACCTATATAAAAAGGTGAAAGCAACTTTTAAATCTGAAGCTAAATGAATTTATATCTATCACATACACGTGAGATTAGACATATACTACGTATATAATAATTTTTGGAGGAAGAAGCTTTTGGATATATTGAAAGTACGAAAATATGTTGAAGATGCCTATGATCTCCATATTGAATTTATAGAGAAGATAAAGAGCATATATAAAATCCATACCAAATACCACCAATATTGTTTGAAAGTAATAAATTATGATTTCGGACATTTTCTATTTATAATTTCCGCTATAAAGCATCTCCAAAATGAAAAGTTTAGAAACATACCTGAAATAATCAACACCAAAAATAAAAAGAATTATATAAAAATAGGTGATTCCTATGCTTATTTGTGCAAATGGATTAATTCCAGACAATGTGATTATAACAATCCGTTAGATATTTTAGTGGCTACTTCGAAGTTAGCGGAGCTTCACAGAAAAAGTCATAATTTTCAAGTTACGGATAAAATGAATCCAAGAATAGGATGGTTTAAATGGATAGAGAATTTTATGACTAGAAGAAATGAGATATTGGATTTTAAAAGAAGAATAATGAATAAACCACATAAAGAGGAGTTTGATGTATTGTATTTGGAGGCTATGAAAGAAGAAATCCGTATGGCAGAGAGTTCGATAGAGCATTTGAAAGCTTCTGATTATATAAATAGTATGAAAAGGCAGATAAAAGACGGTGGATTTTGTCATCATGACTATGCAAACCATAATGTCCTAATAGATGATCAAGGGGAGATAAATATTATAGATTTTGATTACTGTATGATGGATACTTATCTTCATGATTTGGCTAGTTTGATTATAAGGGTGATGAAAAATGGGAGATGGAGACTTGACAATGCGACTTTTATTATAGATGCATATAGTGCAATAAATAACGTAAGACAGGAAGATATACCTATTATGGCTGCTTTTATGGAGTTTCCACAGAATTATTGGCAAATAGGAATACAGTACTATTGGGAAGAACAACCTTGGGGAGAGGAGCATTTTATTAAGAAATTAAATAAGATATTTAGAGATAGGCAGGATAGACTGGAGTTTATAGAAGAGTTTCAAAATAAAAAAATATAGTTGATACAAGGAGGAGTAAGTTTATGTCACATAAAAAATCACACTCTCGAAAGATGGAAGAAATTGAAAATAATGATTTAGGATATTATGAAAACAAGGCAGAGAGTTTGAAAAAAACTGTCAAACAATTAGAAAAGATGCATAAGAAGAAAAAAGAAGTTATGAAACTTGAAAAAAAGAAACGACATATATTAAAAGAAATGAAAAAAGCTCACAGATAGAACCAAGACAAAAGTAAAATTACGGGGTGATTTAAAAGTGTATTGTGACAATATCGAGTCATATTTTATAAAATATCTGGAATCAAAGAAAATATTTGTGGTAAAAGAATTTAAGAACAAGATTAAATATGAGGACTTAACTCTAGATAAAATAAAAAGCCAAATATGTACAATGGGTGAATTTCATGAGAAAACTTTAGGGTATACAGGCGTTATGAACAGACGACTGGATAATAACATAGGCAAAGTTGTAGAACAGTATAAGATCTATACCAGGAGATTTAAAAAAGATATAGTTGAAATAGAGAAATTAAAAGATAAGACTGATTTTCAAAAAAAAATAAATGAAATAGGAGAAAAATATCTGACAAGAGCGGAGAAATGTTTGGATAATATATATCAAAGCCACTATATGGATTTAATAATAAGAAGTATGAATAGAGTTGAAATGTGCCTTAGAAATACCTATTTTGATAATTTGAGAAAAAATGAAAATAAAAATATAGAAATAATAGATATAAAAGGATGCTGCTACAATATGGTAGAAATGGATGCTATTTATTTTTTGAGTAAGTTAAAAAGAAAAAACAAAGACATTGATTTTAACCGTATTACTTCAAAGTTTTGTAAATATGAAACTTTAAATGACAACAGCGTGCAATTTATATTGTCCATGGTGTCTTATCCACGTGAATTTATGAGATGCTACAGCAGATATAAATACCATACTAAAGATTGGGGTGAAGAGGAATATTTAATGAAGTTAAATAAATCTATTGATGAAGATGGAGATAGTCTGATTTAAATTATATCAGGTAATAAAGGAGGTTTTGAATTGATAGATAGATATGGGGAAAAAAAATATTTAGCTAAATACGATTTATGTATAGAGCTTTTTGATAGATTTGATCTAAAAATAGATGATATAGTACCTGTAAGGAATGTGTATATGGTTTCTACAGATAAAGGAGAGAAGATATTAAAAAAAGTAGAATATACTTTAAATGAATTGAAGTTTATCCATGAGGTTTTAACTTATATAAGAAACAAATTTTCCAGAGTGGTTAATTTCGTAAAAGATAAAAAAGGTCATATATATACAATTTGGGAAGGTGATATGTACTGCATAATGGATATGGTTCAGGGGAAAGAATGCAATTTTAGTAATCCTGTGGATTTAGATATTGCATCTAAAGGATTGGGAGAATTTCATCTTGCTTCTGAAGGATTCAAAAGCAGTATGAACAGCAAATACAATAATGGAAGGCTCATTGATGTTTTTAAAAGAAGAGTCCAGGAAATGGAGTTTTTTAGGAATATAGCAAATGTACATGAAAAAAAAACAGAATTTGATGAAATATTTATAGATAATTCAAGGCATTATATAAAAGAAATAAAGAAAAGTGAAAAACTGCTGGAAAAATCCTGTTATTATAAGCTCTGCAGTGAAGAGGATAAAATAGCAGTATGCCATCATGATTTAGCCTACCACAATATACTGATAAATGATAACAAAGCCTATTTTGTAGATTTTGATTATGCCATTATAGATCTTAAAGTACATGATTTATGTAATTTTATAAATAAGGTTATAAAAAATTTTGCTTTTGATATGGAAAAAACAAAACTGATAATGAATGGTTACTGTGCAGAAAATAGTTTAAGCGATAGAGAGCTTGAGGTATTATTTGCTATGCTGAATTTTCCAAATGATTTTTATACTATATCAAAAGATTATTATACTAAACGAAAAGATTGGGAAGAAGAAGTGTTTTTGGATAGATTAAAGAGGAAGATAAGATATAAAGATGATAGAATGGAATTTTTAGCAGAGTTTGAGGATACAATTTTAAATAGCTAATGGTGTATTTAAAAAATGTTTTGACATATTATACACACACCCTTGAAATAAGCAGTATATTTATTTAAAGGGTGTGTGTATTTTAATAATTAATTTTTTTACCTATGATTTTATTGTATATGGTTATGGTATCACTAGCTGTTTTTTTCCAATTTAGTTGAGAAGCTCTCTGAATTCCCAGAGAGGTAAGTTTTTTTTTGAGATTATCATCGGACAGTATATTTAGCATAGCTTGACATAAATCATCTTGATCTTTGGGATTTACGAGAAGAGCTCCATCTCCAACAACTTCAGGTAGAGAAGTAGTATTTGAGGTTATTACTGGAATTCCACAGGCCATAGCCTCTATTGGTGGCAAACCAAATCCCTCATAAAAAGAGGGATATACGAATAGTTTAGCGGCATTATATATATAGGGAAGATGATCCATGGATATAAAACCGGGAAATATAACTTTGTCAGATATATTTAATATTTCAGTACGTTTTCTGTAAGTACTGTATGATTTCCCCTTTGTACCTGCTATTACAAGCTTTATGGGTTTTTTATACAGCGATATAAATTTATTGAAACTTTCAATTAAACCCAATATATTTTTTCTAGGGCTGAATCCCCCCACATAAAGTATATAATCTTCATCTATGGAATAATATCTTTTAGCTATATATTTACTTATATTTTTATCCAAAGGTTTATATATATCCTCGCTGGCCAAATGAGTAACGTATATTTTATTCTCGGGGAAATTAAAAGCCTTCATTATATCATTCTTGGAGAAATTTGAAACTGTAATAATTCCATCACATTTAGGTATTATTTCAGGGATATAGTCGGAAAAAATTTTTAAATATCTGTCACTTACAGTTTCAGGCATTTTATAGGGAATTACATCGTGAAGTGTTATAGCAAATTTACAATTTTTATCTACAGGAAGCCCTACACCGTTTTGTGGAACGTGGTACAATTCTATTTTATTGTGTTTTATTTTATTAGGTATATTTATTTCCTCCCAAAAACTGGTTTTATTCTGTGGAGGAATAGTATTTAGAGCAAAATTTTTTTTTAAGCATATATCATTTCTAAAACTTTTCGGCATGAAAAGTAAATAGTTATTTATATTATCAATATTATTTAAGCAACTTATGAGCTGATAAGTATAAGTGCCTATACCGGTACCTCTATACCATTTTGCAGCACGACCATCAATTCCTATTTTCATAGAATTATTCCTCTCTAAATTGGTATATTTCATTATATTAAAATCCAGTTAAAAATGTTAATATTCTTCTAAAATAACTTAGCCGTTCATATAGATATATAGGGGTGATTAACATGATGCGAGAATTTGAAATAGAAAGACAATTTAATGTAAAAATTGAAAATATAAGACCAAATAGAGGGGTATATCTTTTAAAAACGGATAAAGGAATGAAATGTTTAAAGAGAATAAATTATGGAACTCAAAAACTTTTATTTGTATATGGTGCAAAAGAACATTTAATAAATAATGGATTTCCATATGTAGATAAATATTGTGTTAATATAGATGGGAATCCCTATGCTCTTGTAAATGAAGATATTTATACCCTTTCAGAATGGATTAATGGTAGGGAATGTGATTTTAAAAATAAAGAAGATGTCATAAATGCTTCTAAATGTTTGGCAAATATGCACATAGCTTCTAAAGGATATGAGCCTCCTGAAAACAGCAAACTTAAGACGGATCTTGGAAGGTGGCATCATTTAATGGAAAAAAGGGTTAGAGCTCTTGATAAAATGAAAGATATGGGCAGAAAAAAAAGCAATAAGGAAAGTTTTGATTTAAATTATATGAAGGCTATTCAGTTTTATAAAGATTTTGGCAGAAAAGCTATAGAAGTACTAAAAGACTCCAAATATGATGAACTTTGCAATATAACAAAAGAGGAAAAAGGATTTTGTCATCATGATTTTACATATCATAATATAGTGATAGATGATGACAACAATGTAAATGTAATAGATTTTGATTACTGTAAAAGAGAAATAAGAGCTTATGATATATCATCTTTTATGATTAAGGTTTTAAAAAGATCAGATTGGAATATAGAAAATGCCAAGCTTATATTTGACTCCTATAATGAGGTAAGCCCGCTTGAGGAGGAGGAATACAGGGTAATATTTGCTTTCTTATTATTTCCTCAACGTTTCTGGAGATTGGCAAATAGATATTATTATAATGAGGTTAATTGGCAGTTAAATACCTTTAATAATAAACTGGAGGAATTGATTTCAGAACAGGAAAAGTATGTTCGTTTTATTGAAGAATTTAAAAGTATCTATAACCAAAAATAGATTTAAGTTGGGAATAGGCCTATGTGGATAATGTTAAAATGAACCCGGCATAGGCCTTATTTTTTGCACTTAAAAAAGGATAAACTCATAATATATATCATGACTTTTTATATGGGGATGTTAGATTATGAAAATAGGTGATATAGTAGTGAGAAAATCCTATGGTAAAGATATAACTTTTAAAATAATAGATGTAAAAGAAGAAAAAAGCGGGAATATTTATATTCTAAAAGGGATAGATTTGAGGCTGATTGCAGACTCCACCATTGAGGATTTGGAGATCGTAGAGAATGAATCTCTTACAAAAAAGGAAATTATATTTAATAAACAAATTAACAGTTCAATTCGGGACATTCTAATTAGCAGAGGGGGCTTTAGGTATAGTGGAGGAACTGCACAAGAATATAACATAACAAAATTTGCATCACATGATTCCAAGAACGAACTTGCTTTTGGAAGGCCTGGTAAAATACTGCATGTAGATGGTGATTCGGAATATCTAGATGTATGTATTAAAGTGTATAAACAACTTTTGTTAGATGTAGTTGGCAGGAATATAGCTGAAAAGGATCAGCCGTCAAAAGTGGTAGAGTTAGTAAAAGAAATAAAACCAGATATAATTGTAATTACAGGGCATGATTCTGTGGCAAAGGGTACTACTGATTTCATGAATTTGGATAATTATAAAAATTCCAAATATTTTGTGGAAGCTGTGTCAGAACTTAGAAATTATGAATCAAATTATGATGATCTGGTAATATTTGCAGGAGCCTGTCAGTCCTGTTATGAAAAAATTTTGGATTCAGGAGCTAATTTTGCAAGTTCACCCAGTAGAGTACTTATACATTGTTTAGATCCTGTATTTTTATGTGAAAAAATAGCTTATACGAATATAGAAAAAGTAGTATCCATTCAAGAGGCCATAAGAAACACTATAACTAGGACTAATGGGATTGGAGGGCTGCAGACTAGAGGAAAATACAGGGAGGGTTTTCCAAAATCACCATATGTATAAAGATTATAAAAGTTGTAAATAATATTGTATATATGAGTGACTTGAAGAAATGGCAATATATTATAATATAAATAAAACTATGTGGGCCGTGTTTACAAAAATTTAATATTGACAAAATAAATTATTAACTGATATACTAAATGGTTTAGTTGACATAATTAACCTTACGATGTATAATATAAGATGTAGAGAGAGGGTGTTTAGAGAATGGAAGGAATGAATGTGTTAGCTTCTATAAGAAAGAACATTGAAGATCATGTAGGAGACAAAGTAACTTTAAAGGCAAATGGCGGTAGAAGGAAAGTTTTTGTGAATAAAGGAATAATAGAAAAAGCTTATCCTAGCATATTTGTGATTAGATTAGAAAATGACACCCAAAGGAAAGTGACTTATAGCTATTCGGATGTTTTAACAAAAACAGTTCAGTTGGTTTTTTCAGTTTAAACAGTGTTTAGTTCACTTAGTTATCAATTATCTCATATGTTTGTTAACCTATTTTATAAAAGTATATAAACGTAACATTTTTAAAATAGTATATAAAATAC